>JAYGCB010000037.1:0-2377 GCA_046583565.1 Candidatus Nitrosopelagicus sp.
TAATTCTTGATCAGTGTTTACAATTCTAATTCCACGACCGCCTCCACCATAAACAGATTTTAGCATTACAGGATAGCCAATTTCATTTGCAATTTTTTCTGCCTCATCAGCATCTTTTACAAGATCTGGGCTTCCAGGCACAGTTGGTACTTTCGCCTTAAGCATTGCAGCCTTACATTGCTGCTTATCACCACAAAGATCCATTGATGCAGCAGTTGGTCCAATAAATGACACCTTGTTTTTTTCACACAAACCAGCAAATTCGGAATTTTCTGATAAAAATCCATAACCGGGATGAACTGCGTCAGAGCCAGAAGATAAAATCACATCAAGAATTTTTTCTTGGTTAAGATAGCTTTTCGCAGGAGCAGCCTCGCCTATATGATATGATTCTGTGGCATTTTTTACATGAAGAGAGTTTCTGTCTTCGTCAGAATATACAGCTACTGTCTTTATGCCAAGTGCCTTACACGTCTTAATTACACGTAACGCAATTTCACCACGATTAGCAATTAGTACCTTACTTATCATCTAAATCACAGATTCATGTTTCCATGCTTCCGAGGCAGTTGTCTGTCTCGCTTGTTGGAAAGCATTTCAAGAGCTTTAATAATCATAGGTCTGGTTTCAGCAGGATCAATAACTGTATCAACTGTTCCATTAGATGCTGCAACATATGGATTGGCAAATTTTTCAGTAAACTCATCCACCAATTGTTTTTTCAGTGATTCAGGATCTTTTGAGCTAGCAATCTCTTTCCTATTCATAATATTCACAGCTCCTTCAGAACCTAGAACTGCAATTTGTGCAGTTGGCCAAGCATAGTTTATGTCAGTTCTTAGATTTTTGCTACCCATTGCAATGTAAGCGCCACCATACGCTTTTCCAATAACAATAGTAATCTTTGGAACTGTTGCTTCGGAATAAGCGTACAAAAGTTTGCTGCCATGACGAATAATTCCGTTATGTTCCTGGTTTGTTCCAGGCATGTAACCTGGAGTATCAACTAAGGTAACAATCGGAATATGATAACAGTCACAAAATCTAATAAAGCGTGCAGCTTTATTTGAGGAATCAATATCTAATGCACCAGCAAGAAATAATGGTTGGCTTGCAACTATTCCGATCGTTTTTCCATTCATTCTAGCAAAACCAACAATAATGTTTTGTGCAAATAATTCATGAACCTCAAAAAAGTTGTGATTATCAACCATTGAATGAATGATTTCTTTCATATCGTAGGGTTCTTTCTCGTCCTCAGGAAGAAGATTAATTAGATTATGATCCAGCCTGTTTGGATCGTCATCATTTTGTACAGTTGGAGGCTCTTCAGTATTGTTTTGCGGAATGTATGATAGTAAAGTCTTGATATAATCCATACACTCGTATTCATTCTTTACAACAAAGTGAGCCACACCACTTTTGGTACCATGTGTCATTGCTCCACCCAACTCGTCAAACGAAACCTCTTCGCCAAGAACCGTCTTGACAACGTCAGGTCCTGTGACAAACATAGTTCCTAATTTATCTACCATTATAACAAAATCAGTCATTGCGGGAGAATATACTGCACCGCCAGCAGACGGTCCAATGCTAGCAGTAATTTGTGGAACAACACCTGACGCCAATTGGTTGTGATAAAAAATGTCACCAAAACCATCAAGACTTTGTATTCCTTCCTGGATTCTCGCGCCGCCTGAGTCCATTATTCCAATAATCGGACATCCGTTGCGGATAGCATGATCCATTAATTTGGTAATTTTTTTTGCACCCATTTTACTTAGAGTGCCTCCCAAAACCGTAAAATCATAAGCAAAAACGTAGACTTGTCGCCCATTGATATTTCCATATCCACCAACTACACCATCACCAAAGAATTTCTTTTTCTGCATATCATACTGATGGTAATGATGTGTAGCCAATGCATCAATTTCGACAAAACTTCCCTCGTCGAGTAATAGATTAATTCGTTCCCTTGCCGTGAGTTTTCCTTTCTCATGCTGTTTGGCAATACGATCCTGACCACCTGCCTGATCAGCCGTCTTTCTTTTTTTTAAAAATTCATCAATTTTATCAGAATGCATAATTACAAAATTATCTAATTCTGGTTAAATTTTAATATTTAGTACAGGAAATTTTTCGGCGACCGCCTTTTTGTATGAAATAAATGGATCTTCTAATTGCTCGCATTTTTCACATATACATAGTGGCGATACAGCTTGGGGATTACAATTTTCAATAAATTCACAATTTGGACACCCGACTGGACCACCACAAATAATGCACTTAAGATCTTCATTTTTTTCTGCACATTTTTCATGTTTAACCCCAATGCCCTTAGACCAAAATCCCATCTCGTTTTTCTTAATCATCTGAT
>JAYGCB010000072.1:0-4082 GCA_046583565.1 Candidatus Nitrosopelagicus sp.
CCGAATCCATAACTTGGATGTTAGAACCTACCATGGAGATTATTTGGCCAGGCCTTTTGTCAATTAAAGGAACATGAACCTGCATACTTACAGGACCAACATGTGGACGCTTTTGTCCATCAAATATTCCTACACCTACAATTCTTGCTTTTGCTGAACCATGTTTTCCTGGCTTACTCGTATCATATTCTGTAATTCTGCATGGATCACCTGTTGGTTGATCAGACACAGGAAGTAAGATGTACGAACCAATTTTCAATGATCCCAATTCAGTAGGTTTACTCATAAAAAAAATAATGCCAAGCATCTTTTGAACTTATCTATTTCAGTTTCTCAAGAAGAGAAAGACTGGCAAAATTATGCATTATAATGCCCTTTCTAGACATATCATAACTAATCTTGTCACAATACTTGCAAATACTTTGATGACTTCTATTGTCTGCAACTTCTAAAATAACTATTTTATCTTTGTAAGGAAATGTGAATTTTGGTATATCATGACAAAACAAATCCATATGAGCTAATCCAGATTGCTGAATTTTCTCTTTTTTCCCTATGGTGTTTGCAATATCAGTTACAATATCAAGATCGTCATATTCTAGATAATATATTGAGACAAATTTCTGTTCCTCGTCCATATTCCTTTCAAAAAGTTTTTCATCAACGCTAAAAACGAACGAAGGACTGGTGTTTGTAAATTTGTCTGCATCCTTTACGATCTTTTTACTATCTTCAAATTTTGCCATCATGTAATGGTTAGTTAATGTAGGAAAATATGGTTTGATTTCATTTGAAAAGGTCACAGTTCCAAAATATATTGATTTAATGTTTCGTGACAAATTCCACATATCTTTTAAATCAAGTGTGGCTTTGTCGTGGTTATAGGGTACACAAACATAGCCATGATATTTTGTATCTTTGTTCAATATCTAAGTTAGAAGCAACACATACTTAATTTTATCAGCATAATTTCCATCTTTTGTATCAACATATCAAGTCCGATAGTTATTTAATGCTAAAATATTTTGAAAATATTGTCCCAAGTTAGCTCAGCCTGGTAGAGCTTCCGGCTGTAGTGGTTGGCTTAAGGCTAACCGTGTTCCAGCCTATCAGGCATACAGAAACCGGGTTGTCGAAGGTTCAATTCCTTCACTTGGGACCACAATTTTCAAAAGAAACTCAAGGAGTGATAACTGCACGACCGATAATTTTTCTATTTTTTAGATCCTCTAAAGCATTATTCGCTTCATCTAAAACATAACGCTTTGACACAATTGGTTTTATGATTCCTTTCTTAGCCAAATCAACAAGTTCCACTAAATCATTATAATTTCCAGTGTATGTTCCCTGAATTGTAATTGCTTTTAGAGGGATTGAGACTAGCGGTAAATCCACCTTACCCCCAAATAGACCAACTAGAATAATATTGCCACGCTTTCTAATAACGGAAAGATCCAGCGCAACTGTAGGAGGTGCGTTGACAAAATCAATTATACTGTCAACACCTTTCTCATTACATATTGACATTATATTTTTTGAAGCCCCAGGCTGTCCATATCCTACTGCGTTAGTGTTTATAATATTATTAGCACCCATTTCTCTAGCTTTATTTAATCTCTCATCATCTAAATCGACACAGATAATATTCGCATTGCAAAGTGCTTTTGCTATTTGAACTCCCATTAACCCAAGTCCGCCAGCCCCAACAATCAAAATGTTCTCAGGTGAATTTAAAATTGCTTTTTTTACTGCAGTGTATGCAGTTAAACCAGAACAAGATAGCGATGCGGCTCCCTCCAAATCAATTCCTGAAATTTTAATCAAGAATTTGTAATCTGGAATTAGTGAATATTCAGCATATCCACCATCTTGAAAGACTCCAAGTGATTGTGGAGCCTCGCACAAATTAGTGTCGCCTTTCTCGCAAGTTGGGCAACTGCCACAGCCTATCCAAGGATATACTAATACATCGTCGCCCACCTTGATTCCCATTACAGAATCTCCAATTTCTGATACTGTTCCAACAATTTCATGACCTGGGGTAACAGGAAACTTGACTCCCCTGTCAGTAACTTTCATGAAACCATCACCAGTGTCATAGCCCCCTTCCCAGAGATGGAGATCACTATGACAAACACCTACGGCTTTCACTTTAACCAGAACATGCTTACCCGTGGGTAATGGAGTATCAATCTCAGATATTTTCAATGGTTTGTTGGGTTCTATGATCTGCGCAGCCTTCAATGTCGAGGTTTTTTGCTTATTATAATATAAGAGTTGACTGGAATAGGCAAAAAAATAGAGTGCCAAGTATTAGTGAATCACAAATCAACAAATACCATGATTGAAGATAACCAAGTGTCTGGAATTTCTCAAGAGCCAGTCAATATATTATTTAATCCATCTGTTGTTTCAAAGAAAGATGTTTGGGATATCGATATTATTGAAATTTTGAATATATTGATAAAAATACTCGAGCAGGCAGGGAAAAAAGACTTTAGGGTTGCAGGTATGGCAGCACTTTCTTCGTCTCTCATTTATCGGATGAAGGTGGAAAGCATTTTTGCCCTTCAAAAATCTGCCATGGAGAAAAAATCGTTAAAACAAAGACAAGATGTAGATATTGAGATTTTGAACATACCATACAGGCACGAATCTACATATCCAGTTTCTCTCGATGAATTATTGGATTTACTTGAGAATTTAATTGGGTCAATTGCTAATCCACGCTCTCGAATAGGTAAAATAGGCTTTGAGCCTATTGACCCACCAGATTTCAAAGAATACTTTGTACCATTTGAAAATCTAGTTAGCAAATATGAGGACATGATTGTTCGCAAAATAAGAGGTAAAGGAAAAGGAATGCTAAAGAAGATTGTAGAAGATTTGGAAACTATAGATTCTATAAGATGTTTTTTTGCTGTTTTGTTCTTAGCACGTGACAAAAAAGTTGAGATTGAACAACAAGATGATGATATTGAGATTACATTAATTGAGTCGGCTAAAAGGTAGAAAAAATGGTAAAGAACGAAAATGATGATGAGGCAACGGCAAAAATTGAATCTGCATTATACTCAGCTGGTAGACCACTTTCTATAGAAGATTTAATCAGAGCATCTGGTACAGAGTCACGGCCGAAAACGTTAGCTCTGTTAGATTCAATAATGAAAAAAACAAAAAATGCATTCAAAAGCATAGAGATTGTTATTTTACCTGATGGAAATTATGTCTTTCAATTAAAACCGGAATACAGCTCCTCAATTAGGAGGTATGCATCAAAACCCATTTTATCTAAAGCAACACAAAAAACTTTATCATACATTGCCTTTGAACAACCGGTTAGCTCAAAACAGCTTGTCGAGATCAGAGGATCCGGCGTTTATGTGCATCTTAAAGAATTACGGCAGCTTGATTTTATTGAAAATCAAAATATTGGAAGGATGAAAATTTATTCAACTACGGAAAAATTTCAAAAGTATTTTGGGATTTCAGGTGGTATTGATATTCTTAAACAGAGATTATTCAAAAAAATAAGGAAATCATCAGAAATAATTTCGAATTAATTTTCAAATTAGTGTTATTTTATTCCAAATTTTCAAAAATTTTTTGAATATTAATTTAATAAGCGTGATATTTGCGGTTTCTATAAATTAGAGTAGTTTGAACAAAATTTGTGAAAAAATCGATGGAAAATTTATCGACGAGTAAAATAACGGGAGGTCGTCGTCATCCATTACGTTCTAGAAGAAAGTATGAAATGAATAGATTTCCTAATGAGGCATTACTTGGAGAACCGGTAATGGTTACAAGAAAAGTTCGTGGAAAAAATATCAAGACAGCACTAAAGACGGTTAACTTTGTTAACTTGGCAGTTGACTCAAATGTCAAGAAAGTAAAAATTCTTAAAGTTCTAGAAAATGCCACAAATAATGACTATCAAAGACGTGGAGTTATTTCGAAAGGTGCAATACTAGAAACAGCAGAAGGGAAATGTCGTGTTGTTTCCAGACCAGGACAACACGGTGTAGTAAACGCAATACTAGTAAAGTGATTTCATGAAAAGTTACGACCATGTCGTAATA
>JAYGCB010000080.1:0-8900 GCA_046583565.1 Candidatus Nitrosopelagicus sp.
TAGTATACCATAACATGAGTAATGGGGAATTAGAAGAAAACAATTCTTTTCTTAGCGCCAATTATCGAAAACTCTGTCCTGTTTGTAAAAAACACATGAGAGACCATAGTAAAGAAGACTACAATACTTGTATGAGAGTTCTAAGTGATGAGATTAAGGCATTACCAAAAGCTTCTGAAAAACCGCAAGAAACAGAATGCTATCTTTGCGTAAAGGGTGCACCCCATCATCATGATAAACCATCAGCTTGCTACCTTTGCCTGAAAAATGGAAAATCCCTTTATTTTTCTGATACTGAAAAATATAAAAAACATCTAAAAACCGAACATTTTCTATAGTTGTCGTAAAATGACTAGCGAATCTGAAAGAATCGAGGAGGTTAGGAAGTACATTGAGGCAACCATAGCTGAGATAGATGGCCACACCGAGAGTATGGAGAAACTGTTCAAAATTGACAGGTGGAGCAAAGACAATACATTGTATGAGATTATTATCAATTCATACGAGCGTCATAGGAATACCCTAAAGCGGATTCAAAAAATGATAGATGGAGGCAAGGTGGAAAGCGGTCTGTACACGCTTAGCGCCAAGTCAGAAATGGATATGATTAAAGAGAGGCTTGAAAAATTTGAAAATGATTTACATAAAAAAGAAACGGAGAAAGCTTCTGAATCAAAATTGAGCAATAGTGAAATTTTAGACGGATTTAACGAGATAAAAACTGGTGAAACTGGTAGAATGTCAGAACGCAAGACTAAACAATCAAATCCATAAGATTGATCAACGATGTCTGATTCAATTGCTTCTGAACTGTTGCAAAAACCAGCTAATAATATAGGGCTGAAATTTTATATTCAAAACCAAACAAATGTTAGATGATAAAATGCGACAACATGAGATAAACAAAAGAAAAAAGATAAAACAAAAACGTCGCGAGTCGGCTAAATCCACTGATATGGAAGGTCCATGGACTAAAAGGAGACGAAAGGGAAAGGGGAGGAATAAAAAATGAACACAATCTGCCCAAAATGTAAGAGGGACCTGAGGCTCCACACCAGAAAGGAACTGTTAAAGTGCTCCATGAAGTATTGGGTTTCTGACTGGAAAAAATCCTAAAATCAGCAATTCACGCCTAGGCACTATATAGAATTCATAGATCGCATCTATATACTACATCTATGTAATATTATCAAGCGTGTTGAGGGTAACGCCGGGCTGATTCTAGAACAGATGCCCAAGAAAAAACCCTATGAAACCTTGATGGCAGGATTTATTCTGCTGTCAAAAGGTGGTATTTCTCTGAAAACATTCATCTATTCTAGTGTTTTTTGAACAAGAGTGCTAAACCGCATAATCCTGTTTTTTGTATTTATGGCTATTTTTTCAGTGTCGTTTGCGATAGGCGCAGAAATTCAGGTCTCTGAGGAGGAAAGTACGATTCTGTTGGAAGAATTTGAGTCAATGGTTGAAGGCATAGATGCCATCGGAATATTCGTACATAACGCATTGCTTGCCCTACCAATGTTCATCCCAGGATTCGGAATTGCTTGGGGTGCATTTTCTGCATTTTCGACTGGGATGGCATTCTCGGTTTTGAAGGATGCATATCCAGCTTTGGAAAACATTCCAGCGTTAACCATCATATTCATGTCACCGTTTGGGTTGATGGAAATCGCCGCATATTCTATAGCAATGTCTAGAAGCTATATCCTTGTCCACAAGATCATAAAAAAAATTCCAATTCGCGGAGACATTCGCGTTACCGTAATTGAGGTAGTAATACTGATTTGTCTTTTGTTAGCAGGTGGTTTTATTGAACACTTGTTAATTGAAAGCATGTCGTCTTCCGGTTCTGAAATTTAATAATTATTTAATTAGCTTTGTAGTATGGCGATATAGATCATGTAATCCTTTACCAACTAGTTCATCTTCAAGTTTTGTTCCAGTTTCATGATAGTAACGGTGTTCTATCTCCTTTAGTTTTTCTGAGACGTCATGGTTTTTTGATACTCTTCTGAGGTCTTTCCAATCGGATACAAGTTTTTTTAGCTCAGATTTTTTCATTTTAATCATCACGTAGACGTTTTACTATCATAAATGCAGCGATACCACCGACGATCGCGGCAAGAATGATAAACTCTGTAAAATAACCATTTTCCATATTCAGAGTTTAAGATTATTTCTTAAAAAGTATGTATATTTTGATCCCAACCATCGCCCCTATTCCACAAACTACGGCAGCTATCATCAGCAACATTGAAAGTTCAGGACCTTCTGTCATTTTCATTTTATCTTAAAAAACTGTATAATTAGTAGGTTATTGCTACATTTTTTATGAATTGTGATAAATGTAAGGTTTGGCATAAAAATTTAGATTTTAAGGCAGAAAAATATGGGAAAAACTTTCCGCTTACAAAAAATCCTTTCAAAAAATGGCATGTTAATTGTAGATGTTCTTGTCACAAGGGTGATTAGTAGTCAACATTCGTGATCCTTACATTACTGCCCTTTGATTCAAGGAAGTGACCCAGAAAATTCTTTAATTGTTCGCTTATTCTAAACCCAGCTGCGTTTTTCATCATACCTGAATTTTCTATGACAGATGCCATCTCCGTGCTCAGTTCAAGATTGAAAAAAGTCCAGCCAGCTTTTGCAAATGGTTCCTTAATCTTAAAACCATCTTTTATTTTGCAATCACATTCAAGTTCTTCCATAGTTTTTTTCACTAAAGATATCTCTTCATCATATCTTCTAGTACTCAGTTGAAATAATGGTTTCAAGCTGAAAACTAATGGCAAACTTACAATAAAAATATGTCAAGAAAAAAAGCAAAAACGCGCGGCAAAAATTAAGTACTGGTATCCAGCGAGTTTTACAGAGATCTACTCTTCCTCATCTTCCTCATTAATTTCGGAAGTGCTTTTGTTGGGTCTTATTGGAATGTATATTTTTGTCAAATTCTAAAAGTAATTAACGGAACTGCTCAATAGCAATCAAGGTTATCAAAACTTGTCTCTTTTGTTATATTGAATGAATCATTTTAGATTGGCAAATCATACTAGTTTTTTGATATAAAGATCTGGAATACTAACTAATCTTACATTCAGATGAAATGGATCTTGTCGTGGTATAATAAACAAGGCATAAGAGCGCAATTGAGCCTATACGAAGTGGAATCTCATAATTTGTTAAAAATGCAGCTGCTGTTCCAGCTACTGTTCCAAATGTTGAGATTATGGAAAACCCTATTGGTCCACAACTGCAAATTCCAGCTGATGCCCCAATTATGGAACCGATGACACTTCCACCAATTTTAGATGTACTTTTTTGTAACGTTTTAATTCTGTAAACATTCATGGGGATAACAATCGCTGACATTACAGAAACACCAATTATCAACACAAAGCTAAACGAACTGGCCTCTGTTACATGGAATATAAAGAATGGTTCAGTGAAAATAAATCCAGAAAGTATGGATAGTGGTATGAGCATGCTAACAAAAATTGCTACAGCAATAATCGAATACGAATATCTTGAAAACACAAGTTTAAGGTTGTTCAATTTGAACAGCTGATGTAAGTGGGCTCATTACTTTTACAAAAGCAGAGTATGGTTGTGGTCCAGCAATTTTTGTAGTTGAGCCATCAGGTGCAATTATAATGAATGTTGGTGTTCCCTGTGCTCCTTGTTTTACTGCTTCATCATAATTGGCTTTCACGCGTTTGTTATACTTCGCTGTATCCAGACAATCACTAAACTCATCCAAGTTCATATCTAAGTTAAATGCAAAAGCAATTAGTCTGTCCTTGCTAGCCCACCCATTATCTATCTCTTCTTGAAAGTTGTAAAGTGTGTTATGATAATCCCAGTATTTTCCCTGATCTTCTGCACAGTAAGTCGCTTGTGCAGCAACAATAGAATCACTCCCTAAAAACGGCAGATCTACAAAGACAAGCTTAGCTTTTCCAGTTTCAATATAATTATCAATTATATCAGCGCGAGTATTATGGAACCAATGATAGCAAGCCTCACATTGGTAATCTCCAAATTCTATTATTGTGACTGGTGCATTTTCTGAACCCAATACAGGAGAACCATTTTTGAGATTTATATCTAGAGACTGTTCGGACATGCCAGGTCGATACTGTTGCATTTCAAGCAGAGTAAAATAATATGATGAAAACGTAATAGCCACAACTGTAACCAAAACAACAAATGCAATTACAACTACAAATCTTTTATCCATTTTTGGTTAGGTGTTTAGTGGGAATAAAAAAGCTATGCAAGTGGATCTAGTATTCATTAATGCCTAAAGACATCTTTAATCTTTTTAACAGCCACATCAATAGGGCATGCCTCACAGTAATTACCATGTTGTCTTTGAAAATGTGTTTCAAGCCCCTCCTGTGTTAAAAACGAGGCACTGCATTCACCGCAAAAATATTTTGTCTGTGAACCCTCAGTTTTAGACATAATTACATGATTGGTTTTATGAATATAAGGAGTCGACATGTGTCATTTCTGAGAAAAATAGCAATTTTGGCTATAAATAATGAATTTTAACATGGTTGTTATGCTCAACCTCGTATTGAGTAACATGACCGCAATGCGCACATGAAAACATCTGACCAGTGGGTTTTGCAATCCGCTCAATTTTTTTCCCAAAAATTGACTTGATTGTGATATTGTTATTATTTGAGATCACACCAAAGTTTCGTCTTTCACCTATTGATTCCAGAAATTCCTTAATTGATGTAACAACTTCAGCATGGTTGATAGGCTCATCATCCTCAATAGGGGCTAGTACAAACTTGTGTAATTTTATTGCTGGTATTGCAGCTATTTGATCTGAAACGTATATGGCTAGTTCATTAAGTATTGGCTCAACGTCTTTACAATCTACAGTGATCATATAATTTTGCCCTAATAGAAGCTTCATTTATTTATGCTGCTAAATGACACAATTTCAGTTATCTATAGTCAACATTCTTTCCATCAAAGAAGATATTTTCAATAGGATATCTAGGATTCATAGTGAAAGCTAATTCTAATTTTTCTAGTTCTGAGATAAGAAAAACAATTGAAACGAAGTGGCAAGAATATCTATCAAGATATGGAAATCTCTTTGCATCAGACTCTCTTAATGGTTCTAGCCCCCCGTCAGTCTTTGTCGGTTCGTACGGTTATCCAAAAGTAGGCATTGGTCCGATGGTACCTCCCATACATGGAGATACCACTTTACTTGACAGCCCAGAACGTTGGCTTGGAAAAAATCTAGAGGAGATTGTAAATTTTAGACTAAACCTTGTTAGGGGAATACAAAAAATGTTCGTACAAGATCCGCAGGGCAGATTTATTGAAAGTTTACACGAGGTTGCTATGTCTTCACGCCCAATTGAATCCGATTTACAATTCCAGAAAAATATAGTGCCAATTACAACAATAGATGGAGAAAGCGCGCCATTTGGACCTATAGGTGAGATCAAATCCGCTAAATTTTCTAGTACTAGATCTGAAAAATCAATCGAACGTGTATATTATGATCATGACCTTAGGGCTCAGGATGCCGTGTTAACGTTGTATAATAAGGGCATTGAGATTTCAAAAATTCAAAAATGTTTTAGTGTTGGAATGCTTGGAAAAAAAAGAAAGCTTGTTCCAACAAAATGGAGTATCACAGCTACTGACGATATCATATCAAAGTCACTTGTTTTACAAATTCTAGACTTTGATTTGATTGATTCATGTAGGGTTTTTTCGCATGATCATCTTGGCAACATGTTTTCAGTTATTCTGTTTCCTCATAGGTGGGTTTATGAAATGCAAGAGGCATGGCATGACGGAAATAAGATAGGCTTTGGTTCTGACAGTGAGAATGCAAGTGGTATAGATCATCCTCCTGCAATAGCTGGTGCGTATTTTGCCGCAAAGCTTGGGGTTGCAGAATATCTTGCAGAGAAAAAACTTCAAGCATCTGTCCTTGTATTGCGTGAAATTAGACCTGAATATGCTATACCTGTTGGTGTTTGGCAGATTAGGGAGGCAATACGTGCTGCAATGCAAAAAAATCCATATATTGCACAAAACTTTGATGACGCTGTCAGTTTTGCGTCGCAAAGAATGAGCGTTAGTAAAATTGAATGGCTTTCTAGAGGTAGGCTGCTTCAGATGTTAAAGCAAAAATCAATCTCTGAATTTTTTTAAAATTACCAAAGATATCGGTCATTTCTATAGCGTATTTATTGGACTTTTTTGATTTTACAATATGCACAAGAACACAGTTCTTGCCATCTTACTCATCGCGAGTCCTATTTTATTTGTGCTAGCTGCATATCCGGATAGTTTTAGCATGAGCTGGAATCAGGGCCGTGGCGGATTTTTGTTTGGACTTGCATTCATTGTAGCAGAGATAGTTGGAATAAAATTCGTAGTTTCAAAAAATCGCCTTATTTTTACAATTCCATTAGTTATCGCAACAGTGATTTACTTTATAGTATTAGATTTTGGGCTGCATGATTACATAATGAATGCTGCACCGGCATTCAATGTTGTAGGCTGTTCCATAGGAAATCCTCAAGGATGTATATACTCTTGGGGATGGTTATGGGATTTTGTAGTGATTACAATTTTTGTAATTACTGCGGCAATTATTATGTTTGGTAAAAAATGGATCAGGATAGTTATTGCAGGTCCAGTTTTTCTCGGAGGTAGTGCAATCATCTTATCTCTTGACACATTTTTCCCATTTGATACTTTAGGTCCTCTACAATATTTTGTTCCATATTTGGTGCAGACAAATGTTTGGGTAATTAATGCACTTGAGCTTGGTTTAGCAACTGCAAGGGATAACATAATGTTTTTGCAGGGCGAGCATGGTCCTTTTGTTCTACAAGTTTTTTGGCCATCAGCAGGGGTACACAGCATAATTATCTATTCGCTTGTAATGATGGCATTTTTGTTGAAAATGAATATAAAGCGCAATAGAAAGGCCATATATTTCGGCCTAGGAATTTTAGGCACAATTGTTATCAATATGATTAGGATATTCTCACTGTCAATCTTTGCATTGAAAGTTTCAACAAATCCAGTAGAATTTGAGGAATATCATTCAATTGCTGGTGAAATAATGTTCCTTCCATGGCTGTTCATATTTTTGCTTGTTGTGACGGCAATTGAAACGAAGCGAATGAAAAAAGAAGAAGCGTCACTTCAAAAATAACTCGTTATGTTACTTTGACCCTCTAACTCTGACAGTTCGGACACTTTTACACCAAGTCTTCTAAATAGAACTGTTTCATCATTAAGTGCTTCCTGAAGTAGTTGTTTTGATATTTTTTTCAGCTCATCTAGATTGATGGTTGGATTTCGTAACATCTTTGATTTAGTTTTGTTAGAAAGGTTAGTCTGTGTTAGTTGTATTCCAACTGATTTGAACATCTTGTTTTCTCTAAGTATAACAGCATGTAGTTGATTACATAATTCAGTTAAACTTTCTTCCAAGAAGTTATAATTATTAGAGTCTTTTTTTAGCGTAGAGATCTTACTAATTTGAACAATTGGTGATCTTAGAGTTACCGGTTCATCATCTATACCTCTTACAGCGTTAAATATGTAGGTTCCAGTTTTCCTACCAAACATTTGTATCAAATCAAAAACATTCATCTCTTTTATTTTGGAAATGGTTTGTACTCCTTGTTCTTCAAATTTCTCCTGTGTTTTCTTTCCTATGCCGGGAATATCTCTAATTTCTATGGTTTCCATAAATTCAGAAACGTTGTCAGGTGGAACAATCGTTAGCCCATCTGGTTTTTTGTAGTCTGATGCAATTTTTGCTAATAACTTATTAGATGAAATTCCAATGGAACATGTGATCTTTGTTTTTTCTCTAATTGCATTTTTTACTTGTTGAGCAATATGGCTTGCCCTATTGAAATCACCCTCTGATTTTTCTGATATATCTAGATAAGCTTCATCTCTTCCAACATACTCAAACACATCTGCAAATTCTTTGATTATTTCCATAGACTTTTCAGACATATTTGAGTAAAATTCAAAATCTGCAGGCAAAAACACTGAATCAGTTCTGTCCTTGAGCTTCTTTTTTGCAAACTGAATTGGAATCCCAGATTTAACCCCAAATTCTCTTGCAGTATAATTTGCAGTGGCAATAGCACCACTATCCCCACCTCTGTCAGAGAACATGCACACAGATACTGGCTTTGTTTTAAGGTCAGGGTTTCGTATCTCCTCACACTGAGCATAAAAGTAATCAAAATCTATATGAAGAACAATTCTTTGTGTCAATGAACTTGAACAGTCAAAATGGAATATTACAATATCGGTAAAGACAATTATCTAAATATTATAAAGATAATTGAAATCATGTCATACCCACTAACATCTGAAAAAGATGGGATAAAAATAAAATCTGAAATTATGAAATCAGAGACACTTTATCATTGCATATTTCAAAATAAAGTTATGTTAGTGTATAAAGATCATAACGAGATTCTGAACTGCTATGAAATTGAGGACGAAGAAATCGTTTCTAAAGTGAGATTGTCCAAAGATACTGATATTGAAAAAATTCTTGAAGAATACATTCGGGAAAAAAATTTGAAGAAATAATCATATGTAGTTTTGATGCCTGAAGAATAAATAAAACCTATTAATCTTGTTTATACGAATATAATAAAATGAGTTCAGAAAACAAAAAAAGTGATGCGGAGGAAGTACTAGAAGAATTTCAAAAGACGCACCAGGTTGAAAATCCTGAAGTTGAACATTCTAAACTAGAACCACAGCAAGAACCACAGCAAGAACCACAGCAAGAACCACAGCAAGAACCACAGCAAGAACCACAGCAAGAACCACAGCAAGAACCACAGCAAGAACCACAG
>JAYGCB010000030.1:0-2251 GCA_046583565.1 Candidatus Nitrosopelagicus sp.
GTAATTTTGGCAAGCTGAATAATTTCTTTCGGGCAGAGTGCAGCAATATTGCCGTTTACAGAGATTACAGAATTTTTAGCAGTCAACAGTGTAACAGCAGCTGCGTTGATCGCAGTTCGTGCTGATCTCATAGTCCTTTCACCAATCAAATAATCAAATGCTTCACCGCGTCCATGCGCTAGTAATCCCTCCTTTGCCACAAGACCATTATTGTATCCACTTACAATTTTTTCACGTATATTCAATGATACAAAACGCGGATGAGATTTAGGTATCTTCAATAAATCACCTGAAAGTTTTTTAATTTAGTCTAGCGCCAGAGTTATCTATCCTTGATGAGATAATATGACCGTCATATTTTTTTAAAATTTGCAAAACTTTTTGTTTGTTATGTGAAGGGATTAATGAGAATAATGTTTCGCCAAATAATGCTACACCACATTTTATTCCATTTTTGTGGAGCTCACTAACTACTTTATTCATCTTTGGAGTGATGATCTTAATGTATTGAGCAAACTCAATTGATTTATCCTGAAACTCATTCATATCTTGGGTTTTAATCAATTCTTGAACCATTTTACCACCTAACCCATTTAGCAGAGAGATTTTTTCCTTCAGAAATTTTTTAGTAGAAATTGGATTAAAACAGATTAACACAACATCCAGTTTTTCTTTCGGTTTTATTTTTTGTAACTGGCCAATCCCAGGCGCACCAGACTTAATTCTAATCTCAAATCCACCGTGATATGATCCTATTACATCACCTAATCCTGTTTGGCATTTTATTTCAGCTAAATGAGCAATCTGACCAACTTCAGTTTTTGAAAATCCAGAATTCAAAGCTTGGTTCAACGCAAGCGCTAATGATAGCGCAACAGCAGCGCTACAGCCAAGACCATATCCTACTGGAATATCCAGTTCGTGTGTTACGTCAACGAAATAATTATCATTTCCAGCAAGAAACTCGTTCAGTACATATTCAGAAACACGGACATCGCCCGTCTTAAATCCCTTAATTTGGATGTGGAATTTTGCAGTGTCGCTAGGATTTCTTGAACTCAGAATGACTGTCGTCTTTACACCCTTTTGAATTGAAAACCCAGCACCCAACGATCCAAGACAGTTTGGATCTTTCTCATCAAGCTCTGCCTTAAAAAAACCCGTAATATGAGCTGGACAAAACGCGCTTGTCATCATGGATTAATTTAAATTTATATAAAAATATAAAAATATGGCTTATACTAATTAAACTAGTTTAAATTGTCTAAATTTACACGACGCCTGCAAAAAATTGGTAGCAGTATCCTGGTTTCACTTCCAAAGCAGTGGGTGGATGCCCATAATCTGGGCAAGGGCTTACAGGTTCAGATTGAAACTGCAGAAAACAGCCTCTCCATAACTGCCGGGGAGGGCAAGAAACTGTCTAAGGAAATTGAGATAGAATACCCGCTTCCAACCGAGGAGAACATAGCAGCTAACATAACCGGCGCATATCTGCTTGGATATGATATAATCAAGATTAAGGGCAAGCCAACAATCTCGGTAAAAGACAGGGAGATCATACGTGAATCAATGAGAAGGCTGGTTGGTATGGAAATTCTAGACGAAGATGCTTCAAACATTACCGGCCAGTTCCTACTTGATGAGACATCGCTCAACCCAGAAAAAATTTTTAAAAGAATGAGTTCTATCGCGCTTGGCATGTTCAACGAAACACTGTCTACTCTGAGAACAGGTGATAAGACAAATCTTCAAACAATTCCAAACCGTGATGATGAAATAAACCGACAGTATTTCCTTCTAGTTCGTTTTATCAGAAGTACAATGGTGGACAGAAGACTCGCTGGAATTTTTAACCTGGAAAATATAGACATTCTGGATTACAGGATAGCTAGCAACATTCTTGAGACTGCTGGCGACACAATCGTTGACCTATCAAGATCCATATCGGAAACCTCCCTATCAAGCTCTGATCAAAAGAAGATATACGATATTGCAAAAGATATAGAAACAATTCAAAAAAAGTCAGTTGACGCATTTATCACAAATAACCGTTCTCTGGCAATAGAAGCTATTAAGTTACATAAGCAATATCAGGACAAAATTTCTAAAACTCGCTCATCACTTGAACATAAAAAACAAACACCAATTGCGTTTTTAGACCTAGTTTACACATTTGAAAAAATTGCACAGTCTTGGTCTGACATATCTGATCTGGTCCAACCAACTTATAGAAAATAAATCACAGCAA
>JAYGCB010000032.1:0-13996 GCA_046583565.1 Candidatus Nitrosopelagicus sp.
AGAAGGAGGAATTCTTTCGCAAAATGTAATAGTTTTGTTTTGCAAATCCAAGTTCTTTGATTCCCACCCCATTTTCAGCACATATCGCATTAGTGTATGAGATGTACTGTTAGACCACCATGCTGCATATTTGTATGCGGAATCTGGTAATTTGCACTTGGTAATTTTCTCTATCTGTTCAAAGGAACAGTTGACCACCTTACCATCCTGTTTTTTTAACCAATTGCAAAATGCCCTACATGACCAATTAGCCCACGAAGTGGACTTGGGGACGATGATGCTAACCATGCAGTATGTATTGTATTCATAGAATATGAGTTTGATCAGGTTCTTTCTTAGATAATTCTTAACACAATTATTAGGTTTTTAACCTCTATTTTCCCCTTTTTAACATCAATTTATGGGTTTTAGAGTCCAATTTTCTCAACGCGCTTTTGCCATTATTCCGGTAGTCTTTACCAGCCCGGCGCTCTTTACAATTAGCGAGCCGATAAAGATTGCAGCGGCAACCACTACGATACTTCCCGCTTGTGAAATATCAAGTTGGTATGAAATGATTATGCCGAAAACGGTAGCGAATACGGCAAATGACATTGAGAGGATCATTGTCTGTTTGAAGGAACGCGCGTAAAGCATGGCCGAAACATTGGGGAGTACAAATAATGCGGAGATTAAGAGCACTCCAACTAGCTGCATCGATATGATAACAGTGACGCCAGCTATGGTTATTAGAAGATAACTAATTTTGTCTACGGGAATTCCAGAGGCTTTGGCCTGTTCTTCGGAAAATGTAGAGTATAACAGTTTCTTGTATGTAAAGAAAAGAATGGCCAGAATTGCGACAGACATTACAAGTATTGTAATAACGTTCTGAGTATCAACTATCGCAGAGCCAAACAAAAATTCCTCAATGTCATGAAATTCAAAATCCTCCACCAGGCCGACCAATATTATGCCGGCGCCCAGTCCGGTTGACAGTAAGATTGCAACTATAGCGTCGCCCGAAATATCAAATTTTTGGCGGATTTTGCTGAGCCCCAATGCGCTAAGTATGGCTACTGCACATGCAATCCACAAGGGATAGATTCCAATGAAAAGGCCGAATGCCACACCCCCAAATGCAGAGTGTGCCAGGGCGTCCCCAAACAGGGAAAACTTTCTCAAAACCAAAAACAATCCCACGGCACTGCAAAGCAAGGAAATGGCAATTCCCGATATCAGTGCATGCGGAATAGACTCGTATGCTACGGCTTCAAAAGTCATTGTACATCAATGATGGTGCATATGCATCTGCATAGAGGTCTCTGAATATTTCTTGAGCATCTCATCATCTGAAAAGAATTCCTTGGAAACACCGTGAAAGAAAAGTGTCTTGTTAAGGCAGGCTACCTTGTTGGCAACTCGTTCCACTGCGTCCAAGTCATGTGATGCCCATATTATTGAAATTTTTTCTTTGGTGTTTAGCTCACCTAAAATCTGAAAGAAGAGATCCTGATTGTACATATCAATTCCAGTAACCGGTTCATCCAAGACTAAAATTTTTGGCGAGTTAACTAGAGCCTTTGCGATAAAGACACGCTGTTGTTGGCCAACTGACAAGTCTCCAATTCTTCTGTCAGCTAGCTCATGCATCCAGACCTTTTGCAGTGCCTCATCTACTTTTTTTGGATCGTTAGAGTTTTGACTCATGGATAAAACCTCTCTAATTGTTGCCGGAAAATTTCTGTCTACGACTGGTTTTTGAGGAACGTATCCTACCTGTGAGAGGTATTTTTTCGAGTCCCGTATATCCTGATCAAAGAACTTGATTCCTCCATCATATTGTATGTGCAATCCAAGCATGCATCTAAACAGCGTAGATTTTCCTGCGCCGTTTGGTCCAATAATTCCCAAAAAGTCACCTTCAGCAATTCCAAAGCTTATGTCATCTAACGCCTTGATTCCAGAATAATCAACAGACAGTTTTTGAATATCTACTATCATGAGTAAAATACACGCCCGATTATTAATAAATCTATAAAAAGTTAATAACATTTAGTTAAAATTTTTATATATCTTAATAACAATTCCTTCATGCCTATCGTCTCAATCTCGCTTACCGAGGAAATTCTGAAGGAAGTTGACAACCTCCAAAAGACATTGGGGTTTTCCGGAAGGTCTGATGCAATCCGAGCTGGCATCAGAAGCTTTGTCTCGGAGGAAAAACAAAAGGCTGAACTGTCTGGAGACGTTCATGCGATTTTGCTTGTTGTCCACAAAGATGATTATGACAACGAGGTGACGGAAATCAAACACAACTATGAGGATCTCATAACGACACACATTCACAGTAAGATTGACGGAGAAAAATGTATGGAGCTGTTCATGCTAAATGGAAGTGCAGAAAAAGTCAGCTTCATAACAAAACAGTTTCAAATTAACAAAAAAATGGACACTATAAAGCTGGTAGCACTTTAAAATTAGGCGTGATCGCAAAAAATGATCGCACTTAAATCGTAGCTCGATCTAGCAAAGCTAATCGCAGATCAAAGGGAAATTCACGATGCTCCCCATATGTGGTTTCCACTTTGATTGCGTATTATTTTATTCAATGTTCTTTATTAATTCATCGTACGAGATTCGCAGTTTTCCACAAATCTGAAATTGTTGATTATGATCATCGATCATAATTACAAAATACTGTTTATGAAAATTTTCTGATGATCTTATTTTCGTTCTTCAGCTTTAACTTCCCACATCTTGTTCCCAAGCCTTGGTGCGATAAACTCCAGATGACCGATGATTCTTTCACCCTTTCTAACCTTTGCATAATCTGACTTGGTTCTTTTGTAGATTTTGTCCTCAGGCTTGTAGCCACCCTCGATAACTTTAGCCCTGAAGTGCTTGCTTACCTTTACAATTATACTCCTGGCAACCTTGACGTCGCCTATCCATGAAAACATCTCAAAACTGCCAAAATTTTTAGTTGTGATCGTGTGGTTATATGACCGAGCCTCGAACTTCCACTTGTGTTTTGCCGCAATGCTGTTCATCCATTCTATTGCCTGCTCGCCAAACCCTGACTCGATGCCAAATGTCTCAGATTCTGCCATAAAATTCGTTGTTTACTAGCACGTTATTATTCCTATTTTAAGACATTTCGTAATATCTTAATGGCTTACGCCAGAATATTCAGGATCATTGTGGATTTCGTTTAAGATCATTCTTACCAAAGCTCTTGTTTTTTCATCTGATTCTTCCTTCTCCATCTTTTCCAGAATTTCCGGATGTTCTTTCAATGTCCTTAAGAATAATTCCCTAATTTCCCCCAACATTATTCATTATGTGAGCTGCGATAAGAATATGACAAATCTGTATGATTTTATCATATTGTAAAATAGAATCTCGATCATCGTGGTTGAGATACATACATAATTTCCATTTACCACGTTCATTAATTGGTAAAAATCGGTCTAGTGGGAACAGGAATATTGGGTGAGGCTGTTGGGCTCCATCTTCTCGAATCTGGGTATTCCCTTACCGTATACAACAGAACGGTCTCAAAGACGGAATCCCTCAAGGAAAAAGGCGCTACTGTTGCCGACCAGCCAAAACATGTGGCTGAATCCTCTGACCTGGTTATTACATGCGTGAAGGATGCAGATGCAGTTAACCAGGTACTGTTTGGGCAGGACGGATTAGTTGCTGGAAAGCAGGCTGGCATGACAGTTGCTGACATGTCTACGATAAACCCAAGTTCCGCGAAGGAATTTTCAAAAAAACTTCATAATGAGGGAATAAAGTCGCTTGAGATCCCAGTTATGGGTGGACCGAATGTCGCAATAGATGGAAAGCTTGTACTTATGGTATCCGGTGATGAAGAAGTTTTTGAAGAATACAGAGAGGTGTTTGACACAATTGCCAGCAAGATATTCTTCCTTGGCGAAAGTGGCAGTGCTCATAGCATAAAGCTGGCAATGAACCTTCAGATTTCACTCTTGGCATTATCATTGGCCGAAGGAATTACCCTAACAAGAAAGGCTGGATTTGATCCGGAGAAGTTTTTGGAAATTTTAAACTCCACGTACTTTAGTACAGGAATGTCACAGAACAAGGCCTACAAGATGATAAGGGATGAATACCAGCCTACGTTTACGCTAAAAAATCTGAAAAAGGACTTGGACGCCATAACTGCTGCCGCAAAAGATTTTGGAGCAGTATTACCTATTGCTGAACGCGCAAACGAAATTTACAAAGACGCTGAGAATGCTGGCTTTGGGGAAATTGACTATACAGGCATTTTGGAATACATAAAAAAACTATCTCGAGACTAGCAATTTCCTAAAGTATTAAAGGGTAAAAAAAATTCATTACATAATGGCTGTTACGTGCAGAGGTATTTGTGACCAGGTTAAGATACGAGTTTCGACAAGGCAGCCTCGATATTCGTCAGGCTTCAAAAGATGCACTTTGTGTGCTGCATATTTTACCACAGTTGACACCAGATGTCCTTGTTGTAAAACTAAGCTTAGAACCCGTCCAAGAAGCAAACTCAGAATTTAGACTTCAGTAATGTGTTTGCAAGCATCTGTGCAATTCTTAATGGTTCTGGAAATGAGCCCTGTAGTGTTAGCTTGTTTAGTAATTGTGTTGCTTCAGCTATGGTGCAACCCTCATTTCGTATATACAAATCATATGAGGTATGAAGCGTAATTTTTTCACGATTACCCAAAGCAGAGTACTCCGCTAGTTTTGATTCGTATGACTCGGGAAAGTGGTGTTTAATTGCCTCCTCAATTCCTTCCGAATCCTTGTACGTTACACCGATTACCGGCAACCCAATTTTTTCTGAGATCCTTTTCACGTCCACTATGTTATAGAGAGATATCACGATTCCAGATATTAGTAAAAAACTAACATCCGGTCTGCCGAGCCTTTCATACATGGACAATATGACATCAGTTGCATCATTGCCGCCAACAGTAGAATGGTCGAAAACAAAACCGTCAATAACCAAATCCGTTGACATTACAATCCCAGACAATACTGATTTTTTCGAATCCTGAGAAAAGCTTTCAGAAATTGCTAAACCGCGAAGCCCATGTTTTTCAAGATGAAGATGCCGCATTTTGTTTTCTCTGATATGTCCTGTAAACCAAGCCGGTGATTACTATTACTACTATAGTGATGGCAGACCACACTCCAAATGCAACGAAATCTGCTTCTGCCATATCTTATCTAATCAATACCAATAAAATAAATACATTAGAAATTAGCGAAATTGTATGCCTGATTTTATATGTGAAAATTGTGGCAGACGCGAATTCCACGAAAATGAAGATACACTGAAAATGATGATAAAGATACACGGAGAGTTTTGCCGCAAGAGAGAGGGACAAGATCACAGCTTTATGCACCGTGATGACGTCAGCGAGGATCCTATGGATACTGAAAGGGCAACTGACGAAAAGGACGTACCAATACTCAAGTAATGAGCGCTTGAAAATTTGTATTTAGAAATTATTTCAAAGATAGAAAAACAACCCAAATAAAATGGTACGTTACTTAAACGATTGAATTGACTAAACGTGAATATGACCTAATTGTGGTAGGTGCTGGGCCTGCAGGTTCGTCAGCTGCATATGCAGCTGCAAAAAATGGCATCAAGGTAGCCCTGCTAGAAAAGGAGGAAAACGTTGCACAGACTGTTAGGACCAGCGGCGTAACGTGGATTGACTATGCCAAAGAGTTTGGTATACCAGAAGACTGCTACAACCCGATTAGAACATACAATTTTTGCTCACCAAACAATACAGTATCCATCACTGATAACAAACCAAAGGCTGCGGTTCTGGACGTACGAAAGACCTACAGGTTTTTGGCAGATATGGCAAAAAAGAATGGGGCTGAAATTTTTGTTAACACAAATGTGACAAATGTCATTACAGAAAATGGAAGCATTGTTGGAGTAAAGGCATCATCCTCAAACAGTGAAATGATATTTCATGCAAGGATGTTAATTGATGCCAGTGGATTCCAGTCAGCTGTATCAAAGTCACTCGGTCTTGTCAAACAATGGGAGAGGTTTGGCGTTGGGGCAGAATATGAAGCGGAGGTTGAAAATGTAAAATCAGACACGTGGTGGCTGATGGTGGGTCAGATGTACTCACCGGCTGGTTATGCGTGGATATTTCCGCTTGGAAAAAACATGGTGCGAATAGGAGTTGGAGTGGGAAAACCAGAATCGGATGTAGATCCTACGCAAAGACTAGATGAACTGATAGAAAAAGGGGCTGGACCAATCAAGGACTTGGGAAAAATAACAAAGAAGGAATTTCATTATGGCTTGATCCCAAACGAAGGACTTTCACGCAAGACAGTTTATGACAATTTAATTTTAGTCGGCGACACAGCTGGGATGGCAAACCCACTGGTGCTGGAAGGAATCCGATACGCAATAAAGTATGGCAGAGTTGCTGGGGATGTTGCAAGTAAGGCTATCAAATCAGGAGATACTTCAGAAAAAGCATTGCAATACTATGAAGAAACTTGGAAAAAAGAAATAGAATCAAAGATAAAATCTGCCCACAAGGTTCAGGCCAGATGGCTAGAATTATCTGACAGTGAATGGGACAAAGAGATTGACATAATAAGCAACCTAACTGCGGATGAATTCTTGGATTTTGTCAGGGCAGACTTTACAATATCAAAAATCGTAAAGATAGCAGCGCATCATCCAATACTGGCTGTTCGGCAGCTCTTCAATATTATCAAAGGTGCTTGAATGGACAAGACAGCACGAGTATTTGATAGGTGGGCAACGGCGGGAAGATCTGAGGAGATGGAAGAGGGTCATGGCGTAACTGTCGGCAAATTTTTGGGCAGAATTTCCTTCGGCAAACCATTTTCATTTCTAGACATTGGATGTGGCAACGGATGGGTTGTTAGAAAAATTGCGCAACTGCCAAAATGCAAAAGGGCAGTTGGGATAGACAAGAGTAAAAATATGATAAAAAGAGCCATAGCAAAAAAAGTTTCAATCAAAGAAGAATACAGTTGTACAAGCCTAGAGTCATGGAGATATACTGGAAAATTTGATGTGATTTTCTCAATGGAATCGTTGTACTATTCTGTACCGATGGAGCCATCACTGACCAAAGTTTTCAAGATGCTCAGAACTGGAGGTTTCTTTTATTGTGGAACTGATTTTTACAGTGATAACCATCTTACTAAAAGGTGGGCAAAAGTTATGAAAATTCCAATGGACCTCCGCTCAAAGGCTGAGTGGAGGAAGATGTTCAAAGAAGCTGGATTCAAGACAATAGTAAAACAAGTGAAGGATCCAAACCACAGAGCAAAATGGAAACGGGAATTTGGTACTTTGTTTATGATTGGAAAAAAGAACTAGGCTATGTCTGACGTGTGCTTTTTAGAAAATATGTAATTTAACACTAAAACCGCTATGGAAATAGCTCCGGTTACAATTAGCATTATCTCAAGTGTGCTTAGTAAAGAATTTGCAAATGCCTCCTCCACGGAAATCTGGTTTATGTCTGCAACAATATGTGCATATGAAAAAATAAAATAGTTTGCAGCCCAGTGAATTAGAATCGCAGGTGCAAGACCATACCTGAAATATACCCATCCAATGATGATTCCGCTGGAAGCTGCTTGTACAAATTTACCAGCACTCCACGGTTCACCCGAAATAACGTGTGCAATACCAAAAAATATTCCAATTATAACAATTAGTAATAATGCACTTTTTACATTCACATTTTGAAGGTTTTGGAAAGGTCTCCACAGCGACTTTACAAGTAATCTGAATGATGACCTGCGCGAATATATAGCAAAAAGTGGCAGTCCTATCAGTACAACCCTGAAACCAAATTCTTCAATTATTGGTGCGAGTGACACGCCAAAAAACTGGACAAGTTGGTTTGATACTTCAGGCTGCTCAACGAAAATCCCAAAAAATTCTTGTACTGCTATAATGGAACCTGATACAATTACCAGGATGGAAAACCACTTGACGGTTACAACTATGTAGTTGTCTTGAGTCTGATATTTTCCTTCAGAGACTATTGACTGTAGCATATTAACAAAATTTTTCTTTGGACCAAACATTGCAACAGTAAACAAAACCAAAAAAGTAGACCATATTACAATAAATCCGTCACCTAACTCAAATTCTACTGGAACACCAAAGCCTATTCCTGCAAGAAAAAGATCTAGGGTGTCCATTGGATATTCATAGGTAATGTCACCGCCAATTTCCGAGTTAAAAACCACATATGCACCGACAGGGAATGACAAAACCATCATGCAAAAGATTACTGATATTAAAGCGCCGTGTGGTATTCCTAATACTTGTAAAATTCTGTTTTGTGCTAACACTTTTTTTCTAATGAAGGTCTATTGATTCCTCAGCAAAACCAAGCTTTACCAATGTGTCCTTAATTGTATCCCTATGGTCACCTTGTAAAAAGACATAGTCGTTTTTTGCGGTACCACCACAGGCATACTTTTTTTTCAGTTCTTTTGCAACGCTTTCTAGATTGTTAATCTTAGGATCAAGTCCTTCAATCATAGTTCCTTTTTTCCTAAAACGTCGAGTCTCTAAACGTATTATGATATGAGTATTATCTTTATCAAGTTCACCGCAGGCGCATAGGTCTTGAGGAAGTCCACATGTACTACAAATTTCCGCCATTAGTTAAAAATTTGAGAGTGCTTAATACTATTAAGGCTTGTTAGAACATGAAATCAAAGTATATCACTAAATCCTACAATTTTTTAAAAACCAATATAATTACATAGCATGTCTAAAGATCTCATACAAAAAGCAGCAAAGATGGTCATAAACGGTGCCACCATTATGAGTGAGCCATGTCCATACTGTAAAGGTGTCAGAATTATAAAAGATGGTAATGCATTGTGCATAAATTGTGGGAAAGAACCTGACCAAAAACAAATCAAAAAACAAACTAGAGGGAAAAAATCTGCTGGTGTCCTGAACACGCTTGAGAGAAAACTGGAAAAATTATCGCAACAGCTTGAAAAGGAAGATAATCCTACCAAGCAGCAGGAATTGATAAAATCAATAGATGATCTAATAGCAATTATAGCAAAATTAAAGGAAAATTAACAAAAGTTTTTATTTTTACCTTTAATCTGAAAAATAAGATATGGCTGATAAGAAAAACGCACCACTTCCGGCATCTAGTGCTGGACTGTTGAGATTTTTTGAGGATGAAACAAAAGGAGTTAAAATTGATCCAAAAATAGCCATTTCTATGCCGATAAGTATTATTATAATTTCGTGGGCATTAGAATTCCTTCTTGTCCCGTGATGCTATGTCCGATAGTAATGATATTGAGAATATTCACAGGAGATATTCGTTTACACTGATAAACCCGGCATCGTTTTACGTTTCACTGTTTGCATCTGTTGGGATTGTATCTATAATATCGGCCCTTGCATTCAACAACTATATTGCAAATTATGAAATACTCTATCATCTTCCTGCAGTAATTGCTGTATTACTTGTAACACAATATTTTGATTCGCGTTTTACAAGACACAAAGAGTATTCAAAGTCATTGCATATGTCATTTTTTGGAACTGTGTTATGGCTAATTACTGTGGTTGCTGGAATTTTAGGGGCTCTCATACTCTCAAAAGAACTCTCATTGTATTATGTTGCTATTGGCATGCTCATCTATTGCAGTTTTAGAATTGGAATTATGACCACCACACTTGGCATTAGTTTAAAAAAATCATGTGTACTATGTTTTGTTCAACCGCTAGCAATATTTCTTGTTCTAATCCCAATTGATATGTGGTCTGTTCTATATCATGTGGAAACTTTAGCATTTGGAATTGTGTTTCTAACTGTTGCCGTTTTTTGGTCTTATTTTACAAATAGAACTGGACTGCCGGGAATAAAAAGTACGCATCAGTTGTTGCAGGCATATCTGCAGTCAGTATCACAAAATGATCCAAGTGATATGGAATCAATAATTCTTGAGTCGTCAAAACCAGTACAAATTTCCACATCTCAAATCCGTTTCTATACGGATGATAACAAAAATGATTTTCGCATGATACTTCCAGACCTTCATCCAGGTCCATTTCACCCCGTTGGTGGAAGTGATATACCTTATCAAATCTATAAAACTATGAATTCGTCTGCAATGGTATTACATAGTGTATCTGATCATTCACTTAATCTACCATCACAACAAGATGTGAAAACATATCTAGATGGACTGTTACAGAGCTCCATTTCAACAAAAGGTCTTACATGTACAGAACCTGTCACTGCACAGATAAACAGGGCGCGTGCTGTAGGTATGCGCTTTGATTCAACAGCAATTTTGTTTCTTTCCTTATCACCACACGGTATGGAAGATGTTCCACTCTTCATAAAGACCGAGATTGAACAAATAGCGAAAAATAGGAATTTTCAGAATGTGTTTGTTGTTGATACTCACAATGCTATGGGTGGTGAGATATCACAGGATGACTCGCAGGATATGTTATCAGCTGCAAAATCTGTCCTTGATATTCTTATCACAAAAACAAGCTACCCTCTTCGATATGGTTATGCAAACTCAAAATCTTTGAACATACAAACGAGTGATCTTGCCGGTGGGGGTATAGGAATACTGTGTCTTGCCTTTGCTCAAAAGAAGTACTTTTTGTGTTGGGCTGATGCTAATAACATAGAAAATGGCGTACGCGAAAAAATTGTAACACATCTACAAAACAATGGATGTGATCTAGTTGAAATGTTTACTTCTGATACTCATTTTACAACAATGGGTGTAAGAAACAGAAATGGCTACTACCAATTAGGATTTATTACCAAACCAGAAATATTAGCAAACTGGTGTCTGTCTATTGCAAGAGAGGCGGAAAAAAATATCATTACGGGCAAATTTGAAATTTTAGAAAATAAGTCAAAAGTAAGAGTCATGGGTTCAGGAATCTTCGAACATATTTCCAAGGCACTTGACACTTCGTTAAGAATTACAAAGGGATTCATGATTGGTTGTGTTGGTATATTTTTACTATCTATTTTTCTATGGTTTTGATCTCTTCCATGCTGCCATAAAACTCGTCAATAAATGAAGAAAGCTGTAAGATAGGCACAATTGGAACCTTGCTGATAAAACTAGTTTCTTCCTGATTTAATGTAACAATAACTGGTGCAGCAATCACATCTTTTGCGTTTGACATATAATGTTTCACGCGTTCTACCTGCTTTACAACAATTGTCTCAAGTGCAGAGTGACTTAGTCTTTTCCAGTGCTTGCAATCAATGATGAGTGCTATCCCAAGGTGCACACCTACAACATCTATTTCCATTGTGGGTTTTGTCAGCCTAAAATTCCGCAAGACATCAAAGTGCTTTGAATCAAGTATTTCAGCTACCAGCCCTTCAAAATCTTTCCAATCAATATACCGTGAAACTTCCTCAATAGGTACACCGTTCTTTATGGCAAAAAGCGCCGTCTTGAGCTTGTCACCATCCTCAAAGTTTACCAAGTTTCCAATAGTTTGACCAATTCCATTTTGAGTTAGCATGTCAAGAATTTTTTCTGCCGTGTTTTTATCGGTAGATATAATCGCCGCAAAATCTTTTGTGGATATACCGCCAGGTATTACACCGCTAATTGCCTGCATAAGTAATTTTGTATTCAACTAAAAAACTGCTTGTTTTTGATTTTAAAATCTTATAGTTTTTAGTACAAATGAACTTTAAATTATGATGATATACTATGTCTGACATGAAATTTTGGCTAGTTGCCATACTAGCACTGATTGCATTTCCCGTAGCATTTGCCGAAAAAGGTACATTTGTAGATCAGGTTCAGTTTGTCCAGTATTTGGATGAAAACACTGCCCTTGGGGAAATTCGTAACGGCAATCTTGACATATACTACTTTCGGGTTTCCTCGGATAGAATTGAGACGGAAAAGTCCAGGGAGGGAATTCAGGTTTTCGAATCTACCGGCGGGTCATATAGCATACTGACAAACCCTTCAGTTTCCGAGTCTTTCAATCCGTTTTCAATTAAGGAGATAAGATTTGCACTAAATTATCTGTTCGATAAGAAGTTTATTGTTAACGAGCTTATTGGGGGTTATGGCAGAACCATGATTTCAAATTATGGAGCATTTGCCGCTGACTATCTTTCAATAATTGACGAGCTTGAATCGTTTCATTTCAAATACAATCCATCCCTAGCAAACCAGCTAATTACCAAGGAACTTGAGAAAGTAGGTGCTGAAAAAATTGATGGTACTTGGTATCATGATGGAAAACAGGTTGAAATCACGTTTTTCATTAGAAGCGATGATCCAGTTAGAAAATCCATAGGGGAGATTCTCTCTTCAGAGCTTGAAAAGATTGGTTTTAAAGTAAACAAGGATTTTGGGGATCTTAACAAGGCGTTTGTTGTTGTTTATGGTTCAGATCCGGCAGATCAAAAATGGCATTTGTATACTGAAGGTTGGGGAAGCTCAGGATTTGCAAAGTATGACTCTGTTGGGCTTGCACAAATGTACTCCCCATGGTTTTCTAACATGCCAGGAAACAATGATCCGACTTACTGGAATTACAAAAATGACTATCTTGACTCTATAACAAAAAAAATCTATGTAAGTGATTTTAAATCTGCAGAAGAAAGGATTTCGCTAATAGAGGATGCAACAAAGGAAGGAATTAATGAATCTGTTCGAATATTTCTTGCTAGCAAGACAGACCAGTATGTTGCAAACGACAGCATTGATGGTGTCATCAATGCTCTTGGTGCAGGCGTTCCAACTAGGTTTACCCCAATTAACGTAAAATCTGACACTGATACGTTGATGATTGGTGTGAAACAAATCTACCAAGGATCTTGGAATCCAATTGGCGGATTTAGTGATGTGTACAGTAATCAAATATGGCTAAACCTTTACGATCCAGGTGTTTTCAGCCATCCATTTACTGGTAAGACAATTCCGATAAGAACCGAGTGGCAGGTTGAAAATTTTGGCAGTGATAGTAAGATCACGGTTCCCGAGGATGCAATTATCTGGGACATAGCAAATCAAAGATGGAAAAAAGTTGGAACTGACCAGGAAGCCACAAGTAAGGTTACATTTGATCTTATACTTGGCAACTGGCACCATGAACAAAGCATGGACATGAATGACATATTGTATACCATGTACTTTTTGTTGGAATGGGGTTCTGAACAGCTTCAAAACGACAAGACATATGATTCTGAATTTTCACCACAAGCAGCACAGAATGCGAAGACATTGGTTGGAATAAAACAGATTGATAATGACACAATTGAAGTTTATGCTAATTATTGGCACTTTGATGAGGCTGAAATCGCTTCATGGTCAACTCCTTGGAGCAGTATGCCTTGGGAGATTATGGCAGCCTCGGAGCAGGCTGTACTTGACGGCAAGGTGTCATTTTCACGCTCGGGCTCAATCAGCAAAAGCGTAAACTGGCTTTCACTCATAGTTCCAATTGACTCAAAGATCATACAGCAGTATCTTACAGAATTCAAAGAATCGGGCTATATCCCACCCTCATTAGAAAATTCTCAATATGACTGGCAATACTTTGAAGGGCGCTATGACGCAGCAATAGAATGGATTGAGCAAAATAGTCACGGTGTAATTAGTAACGGTCCGTTTTATCTCGATTACTATTCCCCGGAGTCAAGGACGATAACCATCAAGTCGTTTGATTCAGTCGGGTATCCGTTCGAATCTGGTAAGTGGGAAGAGTTTGAACAGATTAAATTTCCAAAAATCACAGGTGTTGAAATTTCAGATGTTGTAAACTTGGGAAAACAATTCACCGTCCAAATTCAGGCGACGGATTCATCCAAGATTCATTATTTTGTCACAAATTCTAAAAGTGAGACAGTTGCATCAGGGGTTAACTCGCCTTTCGTTTCATATGCTAGTGACAATATATACGAAATTATGATTACACATGAAG
>JAYGCB010000052.1:0-3723 GCA_046583565.1 Candidatus Nitrosopelagicus sp.
GTCTTAATATCAAAATACGAAGGCGAAGAAGTATCAACAGAAAAAGATGAGAAAAAAACTAAACCAGAAAAAATTAAATCTAAAGTTTCTAAACTGAAAGGTATACTAACACATAAACCAGAACCAGCGGCTAAACCAGAACCAGCGGCTAAACCAGAACCAGCGGCTAAACCAGAACCAGCAGCTAAACCAGAACCAGCAGCTAAACCAGCAGCAGAGCCAGAACCAGCGGCTAAACCAGAACCAGCAGCTAAACCAGCAGCAGAGCCAGATACAAAGTCAGATAGCTCGTCTAGTTCTTCCAAAGATAAAGGCGTGAAAAGTAAGCCTAAACGAAAATCTAAAAATTAATTATTTTATTCTAATTGTTTTAAATCGAGTTCACAATTTATACTACATTCTGGTTCGTCCCAGTCAATTGTATTTTCTGATGAGATTATTCCAAGTGGGTCATATTTGTCGAACCTTGTTTCACCTTGAATTGAACTTAACATTACAACTTTGGATTCATTAGATGACATATCCATGTGTATACTGTTTTCATCAAATGTTCCACCAGTTATATTAGAAATTGTATTTAATACTCCAACAGGAATATCACGGTTACCATACACATACAGCATAGTTCTTTTAATGCTGTTTGGTGGTGCATCTTCATATAGCATCCTTAGTGAATCTTTAAGAGAAACTTGAATATCATCTGCAGTTTTACTTGTTGACAAAATATTTGTAGATTCAGATATTTCAGAAGATTTGAGAGAAACTACCATACACTCAATTGTTTTATTGGAAATTTCATAGCACTGCTTCTGAGTCAGATCTGGATTACTATCAAGAAGTGCATCATTGTCAAGAACAATAGTACACTGAGAATCTTGCCTAATTCTTTTTAATGCGATACCAGATTGAAAGATTCTTTCCTTTTCAAATTTGAATGGCATGATGGCAAAAGATAGAACATTTTTCTGCTCCTGTTTACAAATTCTAGAAATCACAGGTCCAATACCTGCACCTGCCTTTCCTGCCAAGTTTGACATTAAAATAATTGTTGAGTAATTAGAGATTTTTTCTTTAATCTCCTTTGAAGCTTCTAACGCACAACCTCTAATCAGATGAGTTGATGGATTAATAACAGATTTGGTTGAAATTTTTATCGAATTTTCAGGAGTAAGATCTTTCTGATCATGACTAATTAAAAGGCAGTCAGAATTTAGAGATTTTTTTGCATTTTCAGTAAGTTTAGCACCAACACCTCCAAGGCCTATTAGCAATATGGGTTCAGTTAATTGAAATGTCATGCAAATTAGTGTTACAAATTCTGGTAAATAACGGTTAACTAAGTTTTGATCAAAACATCGATCAAAATTTTTTAACTTACGATCTCGCCAACGAGGCTATGGTTGGTAGCACCCGTTACTTTCACCGTACATAATCGTCCAATTTCAATCCCATCATTCACAAATATTGGTTTATACGCAAAATTCCTTCCTTTGATTTGACCATCCAAATTTTCATCAAACAAAACCTTGCCCTTCCAGCCAATCCATTTTTTATTGTTTTCAAGCGAGATTTCATTTATCAGCTCAGCTGTCCTTTTACTTCTTCGCTTAATTTCAGCGGCATCAATTTGATTCATTTTAGCCGCATCTGTACCAGGTCTTTTACTGTACCGTGAAAGATTTACAATATCAGGTCTAGTTTCTTTCAAAAGCTCGATAGTTTCTTCAAAGTCTTCATATGTCTCTGTTGGATATCCCACAATGATATCTGTCGAGATCGTAAATGAACCAAATTTTGTTCTAAATTTTCTTACAACGTCGATGAATGTTTGAACTGTATGTCCACGCTTCATGTTATTGAGAACATCATTGCTTCCACTTTGAACTGGAACATGTAAAAAACGAAATACTTTATCATTCTCAAATGATTTGAGGAGATTATCCCTTATTCTTGGCATAAACATTGGATTCAACATACCAACTCTGACCCTAAAATCACCAGGAATCTGATTGACTTCGTTAATCAATGAAGGTAAATCTGTCTCAATATCTAATCCATAACAACCGTTGTCAGTTGAAGATAACCAGATTTCCTTACAACCATCAACAAGTTCACTTTTAACTTGCCTAACAATATCTCCGATTCTGTAGCTTTTCAGATCACCTTTCGCTAGTTTTGTCTGGCAGAATGTACATTCACTCATACAACCATTAGATATCTCCACAATTCCGACTGCAGGATTCAGTCTTATTTTGGGTATCCCAACTTTGGATAGATCAGTGTCATCAAGTGCTACAACCTTAGAGCCACTAAGTGTGGTTTCTATCACTTGGAGTGTTTTTCCAATCGAATTAGGTCCCATCATGCTTGCATTTTCTGCAAACTTTTCAACCGTGTGTCTTTCTGCCTTTGGGAGGCAGCCTGCAACAACAAGTGGCTTTGATTGTGATTGCTTTATGCGGTGAACCATCTTTGAGGCAGTGGCATCCTTTACAGAACAGGTTACGATTAGATTAAGATCAGCTTCTGATGGATCTTGTACAAGTGTGTGACCGCCATTGGCAATCAAGCCAGATATCATTTCAGAGTCAGCAAAGCTAGCTGAACAGCCATAGGCCTCAACCCAAATTTTTGCCATGTCTATTTTAACAAAGAATCGACTTGCTTTTTAGTCATTAATTTTTTTGAAATTACAAGCTCACGTATAGTTTTGCCTGTTTTCAATGATTCCTTGAAAAGATCAGCTGACTTTTGGTAACCAATCTTTGGTGTCAGTAATGTTACTATTACGGGACTTTTTTCAATGTTGGCTTGAAGCTTTTCTTTGTTTGCTGCAAGTCCAGCAATGAGGTTTGCAGTAAATATTGGCGTAAAGTTAGTTAACATGTCAGTAGAATCAAGTACTGCCCTGAGCATTACTGGAAGCATTACATTAAGCTCCAGTTGTCCTGCCTGCGCAGCAAACGCTACCGTAGTATCATTGCCAATTATACTAAAACAGATCATGTTCATGCATTCTGCAAGAGACGGATTTACCTTTCCTGGCATGATTGAAGAGCCCGCATGTACCGCCGGAATTTCAAGTTCGCCAAATCCAGCAACAGGTCCCGAAGCCATCAACCTAATGTCATTTGAGATCTTTCCAAGTTCAACAGCTAGGTTCCTTAGAACAGATGATGTATGTGTGATCGCAAGTCTACTTTGAAGTGCATGCTGACTTTCAGTTGCAGGTTTTAGCGGAAGACTTGAAATTCTTGCAAGTTCTCTAATTACATTTTTACGATATCCACTTGGTGTGTTTGCTCCAGTCCCAACAGCTGTACCACCTAATGCAACTCTATACAATGATTCATAGACACTTTCAATTTTTAGTCGAGCATAACGAACAGAAGCTGAATAAGCCTGAAACTCACTTCCAAGAGTTACTGGTAGCGCATCCATGAGATGTGTTCGTCCAATTTTCTTGTACTTTTCAAACTGTTTTGATTTTTTATCTAAAGACACTTCTAGCTTTTTGATAATTGGTATCAAGTCATCAAGCGCAAATAACACTGACATATGCATTGCCGTTGGATATGTGTCATTGCTTGATTGAGACATGTTCACATGATCATTTGGATGCAAGTATTGATACTGACCAAGTTTTTTACCAAGAATTTTTAATGAAATGTTTGCAATCACTTCGTTTGTGTTCATGTTAAACGCAGTGCCAGCACCAGAGTT
>JAYGCB010000055.1:0-4516 GCA_046583565.1 Candidatus Nitrosopelagicus sp.
GCGCACGTTTGAGCTTAGTCTGTCATGAACAACTTCTACAATGTTTGCACTAAGTGATGCAATCTCGTCAACAACTTCTTTCAGTGCGCCAGGTTTGTCCTTCAGCAAAATGAAAATCTTTACCATCCTGCCCATCGTAGCAAGTCCCTTTGCAACTATTTGGCCAAGCAAGTACATGTCTATATTGCCGCCACACAGTATAGGAACGACTTTTTTTCCGGGTGATGGCTTTTTGCTTATCAAATACGCAAGTCCAGCAGCACCAGCCGGTTCAACTACAGATTTTGATCTTTCCATTAAAAGGAACATGGCATTTATGATTTCATCGTCGTCAACAAGAACAATTTCGTCAATTCCATCTTTAATAATTTCAAATGTTTGTGTGCCGGGTGTTTTTACTGAGATTCCATCGGCAACAGTAAATCCACCATCAACTGTTTGTATCTTGCCTGAATCTAGCGAGTTCTTCATTGATGGAAATGATTTTGACTGTACACCGATAATTTTCACATTTGGATTTTTAGCTTTGACCGCAGTCAAAACACCTGATGCCAGTCCGCCACCACCTATTGGGACATAAATCTCGTCAACGTCAGGAAGCTGCTCAATTATCTCCAAGCCTATTACACCCTGTGCCGCTATGATTTGTGGATCATCAAACGCGTGTATGACTGTCGCACCAGTTGTACTAGCAATCTCTTGTGCCTTTGCCCATGACTCCTCATAATTTTTTCCTTCCAAAACTACAGTTGCACCGTATCCTCTTGTAGCAGCAACTTTTGCTGGGGAGGCATTTTTTGGCATAACTATAGTACATTTGATCTTTTCCATGGCTGATGCGTATGCAACGCCTTGTCCATGGTTACCAGCAGAGGCAGCAACCACACCGTTTTTTCTTTCCGTCTCAGACAATGTTTTAATTTTATAATATGCTCCACGTAGTTTGAATGAGCCTGTTTTTTGTTCAAACTCATTTTTCAAGTAAACAATAGAGCCTGTCAGCTGAGTAAACGTATCTGAAAAAGTCAGGGATGTTTTTCTGATCACATCGTCCTGTGTTTTCTGTGCATTCACAACATCATCATATCTAACGTTCATCTAATTCCCATTTTTTTGATTTAATTGGTTATTTGTAGCTATAGCATTTTGTTCCAAATTTAACAGATTTGATACGTTCAAAAATAAGCAATATTTCGCTATGTTGTGGACGAGACACTTGCTAATGCAATAGTCATGCTGAAGACTGAATTTATGAAAAGACACAATGGCGGCAGCCACATTCATGAGATTATACCTGTTTCATCAGAATCACTCTCCATTGTTGAACACGAATTGGATCTGCTTCACAAGTTTGCTAAAAGCAATTCAATTTACACCGGTTCTTATGAAATGGACATACTAGGCACTGCTTGCATAGTCTATGAGGGAGACGTGAATAATTATTGGTTAGATAGCATAAAGCATGATACGAGCTATACGCCTTTCTATCCCATATGGATACTTTCAGCATACGCAATAGCCTTAGAATCAAAAAATCTTGGTGCCAAGCAGGTAATTGATATTGGTTCAGGGGATGGCCGAATTGCATACTGTGCCAAGGTAGCTGGACTACAGTCATTCGGAATTGAAATTGATGAAAACCTTGTAGAATTAGAAAATAAAATCTCATCAAGTACTGGAGTAGATTTTCAGCCTATGGTGGCAGACGCAACACAGTTTGATTTCACATCGCTTGGACTGTCCCAACCAGCATTTTTCATAGCAGGACTTCCGGAGGTTGGTGAAATGCTATCAAACAGTGTGATTTCCAGAATTATGTCTGTGCCAGATTTGAAAGTGAATCCTCTCTTTGTGTTTACTGGTAGTCATGTGATGCGAAAAGATTCCAGGGATAAATCAAAGTGGGGCTGGGGACATGTAATAGATCATTTCAACCTTGATGTTGTCAAGACTGTTACATTGCCGACATATTGGACACTTGATCAGCCAGTTGACACCCCATTCATTTTTACCAGATCTACCGTTTAGCACAATTATGTGATCGCCGTTAGAACTTGGTCAATCAAAGCACTGATTTTTTCTTTTGTACTGGCTGACATTTTCTTAGAATCAATCAAACCACTTTTCTGGTCATTTTCAATCCTTTCAATGTCTATATTACACACACAACCTTCCTCGCCTGTCACAAGTCTTGCTTCATCAATAAGTATTGGCTCCATTTGGTATGTTTCAAGAAGCAAGTCATCCAAAGATTTTAGGAGATTTTCTTTGTGCTGGTTAATTTTTTGTAAATCACCGTCAGTTTGTAATTCGGTTTCATTCATGATTTTTTCTCTGATTTTATCGTCCTTATACAAAATTTCAAAAAGATTCTGGGCATCAAATTTCTTGTATCCTCCGGCCCTTAATTTTTCAAGTATTACCTGGTCAGTTTTTTCAGTAAGTTCACCCTCTTGTTTTTTCGTCTTATCCATAAAATCTGATAATTCTTTTTGTTTTTTCATCACTTTATAATTTGGCTGATAAAATAATACCACATGGTATTGTATTGAAAGATGTAATGAAATTATGTGGTCACCCGGATTAATGTTCAATTTGATAAAATTTCTCCGAATACCCTCATCATTAGTGCTTGAAATTCCTTCCAGTGTCCATGTCTCTAATCTTTCAGATATATCACTGTAAATCTGATGAATTTTCTCTACGTCAAAGGTTTCCTGTTTTTTTACCGCACCATCCTGCAGCATGACATTTACAGAGTGTTTTTTCGCAATTTCCTTGATTTTTTCAAGAAAATTGTTTTGAATCTGTATATTTTTCTCATTGAGTTTGATCAAAAACTCGTCGTCTGTTTTAATCCCTAATCTCATATCTTATCATAAAATTTGTTCAATAAAATCTATTCAAACTGTAAATCTGTCAGGGCATTCCACATGTTCATAGTGATGTTCCGTAAACTCATCCTCAATGAGATACATTACAATCTTATGTAATTCCATAGCTTCAATGTCTTTTCCGCATTTGAGACATTTTCTTTTTTCCCTGTATATCATTTTTTTTTCAAAGGCATATGATCGCTATAAGTTACCGAGACCTAGATTTGCTGATCAGCGATCAGCTCAAGTTGATAAAAGCTAACTGTGTTTATGTTATATTATTCCAGTTACGCGTGATAAAGAACAAATATGCCGGTTTAAACTAAAAAGCATGGATTATTTTACGACAAAAAGATTATTTGATACATATGGTTTTACAACAGATTTTTCTAGTCTCATACCAGATTTGGTACGTTATCCCCCAAGTGGAAATGTTCCTAAGGGTTTAATGAACACACTTGCGTTAAGAGGAAAACTCTCTACTGATAATGCAGCATTGAATCCAAAGTTGGAAGATTTTACACAGATGTATCATCAGATGGCAGCAGGCCTTATTGATATGTCAATTGATAAGTTAATTCCACCGGGACACCCAATGCATTCAAAAGAAAATTCTATCTCACTGCTTAAGGAAGAAAATAAAAAAATTCTTAAGGAAAATTTAGAATTGAAAAAAAAATTGGAAAATAAACTAGAATCTAGAAAAATTTAATATAAATAATTAATTTTATGCAGGTGTGAATCCTATGTATCCGCCTGTTTGTATATTTTTTTCAGCTGAAAAACTTGGTTCAAACAAGGAAATCATATACTCATCAGGGTCTAATATGATTACATTTTTTCCTATGTCACGATCCTGTATCTCTCTAAAAATTTTCACGTTCTTTGATTTCAATTCATCAACAGCAGAAGCAACATCACCAATTACAAAGCTGATAAGAATTCCGTTGTCTATTGATGAGCCTGAGTGTGGAGATGATTGTGATGCAGGATGAAGACTAAGTAACGCACCAGACTGACCAAGATCAACCCAATTCTCTCTTTTATTTTTAATCGGCAAACCTAAAATTTTATTATAAAATTCAATTGATTTATCCAAATCTTTTACTGCCAGAATAACATTTCCAACTTTTTTAATATTCATGATTTTCTAATAATTAACTTTAGTAAATCCTTTATTATTGTACCTGAATCATAGTTTCAGTTCTTTCAACGCCTGCAATTTTCTGAATTTCAATGGTTACGTCTTTGATTTGAGGCAAATCATTAACTTCTATGATAGCAACTGCGTCAAATTGTCCACTGACAGAAAAAGATTCGTTAACCAAACTAACTTGTTTTAATCTTGCGGCAATAAGTTTTTTTGGAGATTTTACCAGAACAACCGCTTTTACCATCCCATATCCACCTCTACCTCTACTAGTGTTTCAGTTGAAACTATACCCTTTATTTTTTTAAATTCTAATACTGCATTATTAATGTCGTTTAGCGAACCATGTAAGAGGGCACAGATATCAGCTCTTCCAGTAACAGTCATTATTTCACTTGAAATTTTACGTTTTTTTAAAAGCGTCTCCGTTACTCTGTCAATAATTCCCGGCTTGACTGTGATCAAACACAATGCACGCATATTTCATATG
>JAYGCB010000093.1:0-1791 GCA_046583565.1 Candidatus Nitrosopelagicus sp.
ATTTTTTATTTCAGTGATTGAATTAGATAGAAAATGCGTTAGAAATAGCGAACCAGTTCCAGTTGTAATAACATCTCCATTAAACTTTTTGTCCAGCATTTTTCTAGTTTCAGATCCAAACTTGTTTATTTTTTTATAAAACGCGTTACCTTTATTTTTGATTGTTGCAAGAGTTGAATTTCCAGCTATCATTGTAAGTGGATTTGCTGAGAAAGTTCCACCACCAATATATGCACGGTTTGATTTTGAAAGCATGGATGTATTTGCATAATCCATGAATTCATTTTTACCACAGATAACACCAATTGGAAATCCACCACCAACTATTTTTCCTAGAGTTATTATGTCAGGATCAAGTTTCATCGTGTTGTACAGACAGCCATACCTAAATCGAAAACCAGTCACAATCTCATCTAGAATGAATAAAGAGTTATTTTTATGACAAAACTCTTCTATTCCAGTCAAGTATTCCTTTGTTGCTGGAATACATCCACCGCCACCTAGAACGGGTTCAATGATAACAGCAGCTAAATCATTACTTTTTGCTTTTAAGATTCTGATCGAGTTCTCCAAGTCGTTGTATGGTAGTGATATGATATGCTTTTCATCTGTGAGCCCACTGCTTTCAGATTTCTGGAATGGCCAGTTTACAGTTTTAAGCAGATCAGTAGTATAACCATGCCAACCACCATCAATCTTTGCTATGGTCTTTCTTTTAGTAGCAGTTCTAGCCAATCTGGTAGCATACATTGTAGCTTCAGTCCCAGTTGATGCATAACGAATTTTTTCAGCAATAGGAACAGCTTTTGAAATTTTTTCTGACAGTTCAATTGCATTTTTGCTTACAGTTCCATGCATCCAACCATTATTCAGTTGCTTTTTTGTACTATTCAAAACATTTTTTGATGAATGTCCCAAAATGAGACTCCAATGCCCCATCCAGTAATCAACATATTTGTTACCATCTAAATCAGTCAAAAATTTTTCTTTGGAGAATTCTGTTACAAATGGATATGGCTCGAAGAATCTAATGTTGTGATGTACACCATTTACATGTAATTTTTTAGATTTTTTGAAAGCCTCTTCCGATTTTCTTGTATTTTTTTTATAAATCCTTAAATCATTTTTTATCATTTCCATCATCTACTTTTTGTTAATATATTACTGATCGCAAAAATCGTATTTTTTTTTGAATGGTTTATATGTATTCAACCAATTTCTTCCTATGCATACGTAATACAAGTGCGGCGCTTGTGATGAATTATGGTAATGAACCAGTTTATGATTTACAAGCCTCCAGTTACGCATACAAAATGAGGATTTGATTGAATGATCAAATCTGAAATGTGAAGATTATGTGCATTCCGTCAATTTCCAATAATTTGTACAATTTGTACTTTGATGATTCAGAATCCGGTTGATCCTGCCGGACCTGACTGCTATCGGATTGATACTAAGCCATGCGAGTCTTTGTAGTAATACAAGGCAGACGGCTCAGTAACGCGTAGTCAACCTACCCTATGGACGGGAATAATCTCGGGAAACTGAGCATAATACCCGGCGTACCACCATTCCTGGAATGGTTGGTGGTTAAAATGATTCGTCGCCGTAGGATGGGACTGCGACCTATCAGCTTGTTGGTGAGGTAAAGGCCCACCAAGGCGATTACAGGTACGGGCTCTGAGAGGAGAAGCCCGGAGATGGGTACTGAGACACGGACCCAGGCCCTATGGGGCGCAGCAGGCGAGAAAACTTTGCAATGTGCGAAAGCACGACAAGGTTAATCCGAGT
>JAYGCB010000021.1:0-3546 GCA_046583565.1 Candidatus Nitrosopelagicus sp.
TTGGCAGGAAGGGTGGAAGCTCTTGCGCCGCATCAATCGTAAATGCGCTTTACAAATTGTTAAGGGAAAGTTCCTAGATAGCTGGACTGGATTGAAAAAAATTATTGTTTTATTTTTACCGATTATCTGCCTGTTTTTTCACGCAGATGCTGCACTCGCTGAAGTTAAGGTAGAGATAGTAGCAGACAATCTGAAGATACCTTGGGAGCTTGTTTTTGCGCCTGATGGAAGGATCTTTTTTACGGAAAGGGACGGCAATCTATGGGTTATTGAAAATGAATCCATGGAGTTAGTTGCAACGTTTCCAGCAAGCCACACGTCAGAGGGCGGCCTGTTAGGGCTGGCACTGGATCCGGAGTTTGAGAAAAATAATTTTTTGTATCTCTATCAAACGTATTTTGACTTTGAGCTGCATCATAACAAGGTTGTCAGATATACAGTTAGCAACAATCAGCTGACAGATGAGCAAATCCTAATCGATAAGATTCCCGGAGCTGTATGGCATGACGGTGGCAGAATAAAGTTTGGTCCAGATGAAAAAATTTACATAACAACTGGCGATTCGACAAACGCAAACCTATCGCAAAAGATAGACTCGCTTGCTGGAAAGATCCTGAGAATCAACGCTGACGGAACCATACCAAGTGATAATCCGTTTGAGAGTTCTCCGGTTTTTTCTTACGGGCATAGAAACCCCCAAGGCATAGACTGGAATGAGAATGGAATCTTGGTTTCATCAGAACACGGACCGTCAGGGGAGAAAGGATATGCTCATGACGAAATTAACGTGATAGAACCTGGGAAAAACTACGGCTGGCCAGTGATAGTCGGAGACTCGAATAATCTGGAATACACAAACCCAATCTTGCACAGCGGCGATGTAACATGGGCTCCAAGCGGTCTTTTGTACTATGATTCTGACAAAATTCCTGAATGGAAGGGCATGTTTCTTGTAGCAGCCTTGAGGGGGCAACATGTCATGGTGATGGATCTGGACCTGGAAAACAACAGGGTAAACTCTGTTGAAAAAATTTTTCAAGACGAGTATGGCAGACTTAGAGATCTGGTGCAAAGTCCCGACGGGGATGTTTTTGTTTTGACAAGCAATGGCGACAATGATAAAATTTTACGAGTATCAACTTTGGAAACAGTTCCCTTGACAGTGAAGACAAAGCAATCCCCCTCATCTCTTGGTGAATATCTGGTATATGGAGTAATTATTGCAGCCGCTGTTACGGGAGCTGCTGTATTAATAAAAAGAAGAAAGAAATAGGTAGTATAGTTACCGTAACTCAACATGGAAGATCCTACCGGAGGAATGTGGATATATCTCATATTTTTGGCCATTCCACTGGCAAGAATCCTTCCCCGCATGTTAAGGAAGTATAGGCGTAAAAATGCTGGATTGGAACCGGAACCGGCTGAAAAAGATCTAGGAAGACAGTTTTTCACTAGCCAACCAGAGCCTCCAAAATACAGGGAAGAGCCTCCAAAAGAGCCACAGCCAAAACCTAACAAGAAAGATGGTTGGGTGGGCAAAGACGATTTTAAGTGATAGGAAAATAACTGATTATCTTTATCTTAAACGGAGTTAATCATAATAGAATGAGAAAGATTCCACGTCCATTCAAGATGCCATGGGGCAAGGGAATGGTAGTAGAAGAAGCGTATGTAACTTCCAAGTATCACCAGCCAACAATTCAGCTTTTACAGTTTAACAATGGTGACAAAGTGATAAGATTTTGCTCATACAACGAAGGAAGGTTTAGTAGAGCACCATTGATGGTAGATGAAAAAGATCTGAGAAGGCTTGGCAAGGCTACTCTGAAGAAAAAAGAACTTTTAAAGCTAATCTCAAAACTCAGTGAATAGAATCGTATGCTTCCCGAATCAGCGCTTGGATGTTGGCCAAGTCCTGATCAATTCCAAGCTGGACAGTTTGTGTCTCCCCCCGGCTCTTTTGGATCTTAAGAAGAATAGAGTCCTTTTGTGGCTCCACGTCCACGAACCATCTGAGTACAAAAGACTTGCAAAACACAACCCTATGCATTCGAACGTCTTCAACCACATTGCTTCCCAACGCAAAACAAAATTTTCGAAGTGAATCCATCAAGGGCTGAACCTTTGGGTCAGTCTCTTTCCTAAAGTCATCATAGCTTCGATTCATACCGTTAGAGAACAATTCTATCACGCCTCCTTTAGGATCAAGATATCGCCATCTATTACATTATAGTTCACTAACGCCCGATCTGGGTCAAAATTTGCATGGGGCAAGTCTTGCCTGCATAAAACAAGCTTGGCTTCTTTTGGAAACCGAAAATGCATCCTTGAACCAAGTATCACATCCTTTATTCTGGTTGATTTTTGAAACGTAGTTTCCCATGTTCCTTTTGATGTGTTAATATTTACGATAACTTGATTTGCCATCCTATGCAACTTGGTTGCAAAAACATAATTGATATACATTTGAAAATGCATAAACCTCAACTGATTGGCTATGATGCATGTCACGGTACATTACTGTGAATGTAATGATTGTTGAAAAGTAACCAGTATTACAGCCAATCAGTATACAATATACGTAAACATCACTTAAAAACCGGCTTTATATAACAATTTTATTACTAATCGCTAAATATAGTCATAATTCTATTAATAGAATGCTCCAAGACTCTACGATTCGCAAGTCATTGGACGAGTACATCAAAAGCAGACTGCGGGAGATTCCTATTGAGGTAAGCCAGACGTTTCCAGATGTCAACAAGGTCTGGAAGTGTGAGAACAAACTAGATTTCTTATATGGATATTATGTAGGGAAGATAGAAGAAGGAGCGCTTAGGTATCTGCTAAAGGCAACTAGGGCGTCAGCTGGTGGTTATGTTGATGCGTTTGACATTAGAAGTGTAATTGAGATGCACAAGAATGATCTTCTTGACGCACTTAAACGTTCATTGGATAAATGATCTAAAAATAATCAAAATTATCAACGAATCATGACAAGATCATATAATGATTACGGCAATAATTACAAAACTAAATGAGTCTAACAACAATGGAGCGTAGCAGAGCGGCAAAGCTTGGTCACACTAGACGACAACTGGCCTCAGCAAAAAGAAGCCTGGCATCTGCAAAAGGTTGGATCAAACGAAGAAAACACTGAGAAAACCCAGCTCTTGGATAATTGGTTCATAGTAGGTTAGTATATAGAATATTCTAGTATTTTTGATTCATAATACTTTAGTAGTTGATATTTTTGAGGTAAGATGGAAATCGGAGACTGTTAAATCGAGATCTTCTTGGTTGACATATCTCCATTCCACTTTTTATTATGGAAATGAGTCGATAAGACATGCCATTTACGCACATTCTCCATCCTGAAATTACAAAAATCAACCAGGTCAATGTCAACGGTGTCAGGTACTATGACACTCCCGACGGGACACTCATCTCAATCACCTCGCTTTTGAAGAATTTCACGCCTGAGGGCATTCTTGAATGGAGAAAATCCGTAGGCGAAGAGGCTGCAAATGAGGTAATGAAGGCTGC
>JAYGCB010000057.1:0-3959 GCA_046583565.1 Candidatus Nitrosopelagicus sp.
ACTCGCTAAGATTTTTCTTAAAATTTGTAACATCTTCATTTGTTAGGTCTTTTGAATACCACCCTCTTGGATTTCCCGTGAATATTTGAAATGCTGAACATTCGCGTTCAACCGCATTGGTAACCGCATTAGCAACAGAACCTGCAATAGAAACATGTAGTCCAATTTGCACGCCTGAAAGACTTTTTAGCATAATTTAAACTAGTCTGGTTTTTTTGTTTTGAAACTTTTTAAATCAAATTTTTTAGTGAGGTTTAGGTAAGTAGTATATGGTTAGTTTAGGACATGATGAGATCGCAAAATATCCTTTTCTGGCAGAAGCTGGGAAATATCTACAGGATAAAGGGTTTACACTAGAACAGTTTGCAACGGATCCAGATCTTCAGATTATTGTAGATAAGGCATATGAACGGATTGAATCTGCAGCGAATGGAAAAATTTACAACCCAAAATTTGATAACTCTGATACTTTTTCATTTCTAATTGCAATAATTCTACTAAAACTAAGCGGGATGAACACCCTTATCAACCGATTTTCTCTCGCTGAAGCTCGTAGGGCTGAAAAATTTCTTGAAAAAGATCTAGTAGACAATTCAAATAAAACAAGTGAGGAACTTGCAATAAAAATTATCAGAGACATCTTTTCTGTTAGTGTTAAAAAGGACAAAAATAATTTCGTGATTCCTATTTCTGACTATCTACGACACGCAGTAAATTTTCATGAACTTGAATGGAAACTAGTTAACCGTCACGTTGAGAGTGGGATGGTCTTTTTAAGTCCTCACGAAACTGTCAGATTAATTCGAAGGGAGCTTGGCGGCTATATCCGTTCTAGAATTAGAGCTGCTAATACACCATCATTGTACAAGGGATTTGAGGACAAAGTTAACAGGTTGGTTGATTTGGCAAAAAAGTTCACAGTAAGTGTAACTGTATCAACCGAATATCCTCCATGCATCAAGCATGCAATTGATGCGCTTGAAAGCGGAGAAAACTTGTCTCATTCTGGAAGATTTATGCTAGCCACATTTCTACTTGGCAGAGGACAATCAATTGATGAGATTGCACCTTTATTCAAAAACGCTCCAGATTATAACGAAAAAGTTACGCGATACCAGATCAATCAAATTGCGGGTGAAACTGGAAGTAATACAAAATATTCTTGCCCATCATGTGAAAAGCTCAAGAGTAACGATCTATGTTTTGCTATACCTGAATGTGATAATATAATAAATCCGATTCAATTTGGAAAGAAAAGATCGTAAATGCTTGAACATGATTCAAATTTTTTAGTAGAAACTTTCAAGCAATACTATTTTGATCATTTTAATCTAATTCATGTTCCAGACAGGTCATCTGAAAGAGAGTTTGGCTATAAAAAATTTAACTCTGGAATGATCAGACACATTTCATTAAAAACTGACAAAGATTTGCGGCTCATGCTAATGACAAACGTACCTTCTGACGTTTTTTGTTCAAATGCTTACTACTCCTTTCCTAATTTATCGATGGGAGAAAAAGATTGGAAGGAAGCAGATCTTATTTTTGACATAGACGCAAAGGATCTTAATCTGTCTTGCAGAAAAGAACACACATGCATAAAATGCCTTTCTTGTAATGAAGTTTCTTTAATACAAGACATATGCCCTAAATGTAAGTCAAACAAACTGGATTTTGTTTCATTACCATGCCAAAATTGTATCTACAGTTTAAAAAAAGAAACTTTGAACCTGATAAAAATACTAACTACAGATTTACAAATTCGGCGTGAAAACATTCTAGTTTCCTTTTCAGGTAATGATGGCTTTCATCTTTATGTAGCAAACTCAGCCTATAACACTCTGGGCTCTAAAGAAAGAAGCGACTTGAGTGATTATATCATGTTTCGTAGGGCAATCCCCGAAGCGTTTGGATTTAAAAAAGCCAACCCTTCAAGATCACTGCTTCCAGAGCTTGCAGAACCAGGATGGCGTGGTCGTGTGGCAGCTGGCCTTTTCGGCTCCAAGTCCAATAGATCAAAAGGTGTAACCAAGATTATTTCTGATGGCTACCATGCTTACCGGCAAAGGCTTGAGGAAATGGGCAAAAATTCGATCGGAATAAGGATAGATCCTAATGTTACGGTTGACATACACAGAATCTTCCGATTGGAAGGATCTCTGAACAGCAAAAGCGGCCTAGTCAAACTTGCTTGTGAAAACATCGAAAAATTCAGTCCGTATACTGAAGCCTGCTTGATTGATGATAAACCAGTTGAGGTTTTAGCAAACTGTCCAATTGTATTCAGGCTTAAAAACAACAAGTTTGGGCCTTACGCAAATGAAACAGTTTCCATTCCAAAATTTACCGCAGTGTATATGATCTGTAAGGGTATTGCCAATTTAGCCTGATTTCATTAAAACCACCAGCTTTTCTTTCACTAGGTATTAATTTGATACCTGATGAAAGTTTTTCAAGTTGTATAGTTCAGCAAAAGCAAGCACAGGTCCACCTCCAGACCTTAGTAAGTACTTGAGGCTTGGAATCATAGCTATAATTGCAATAATCGCATTTCTACTCGTAGGCAATCAGGCGGTAGTTTTATTTATGAACTTTGAGGAGTTTGCAGATCTTTTCACAACTCCGCTTTATTTTGCGTTGATCTCTTCAGTAACCCTCTCAGTAATTGCACTAGTACGTGTAAATATTGTAAAACGTCATTCTATTCTTTGGTACACTTTACGTACCGCGATTGGGTTTATCAACCGTAATCCAACTGCATCTATAACAGAAAGCGTACCAAGTTTTCACGATCATAAGATTTCTGTTCCTCATTTTGTAATTTGGCAGATTACCAAAGTTTTGTTATTTGGTGCTTTCTTTGCGAATGTTTTCTTTGGATTTGCCATTATGCAAGTCATAGATGGAAATGATCTTGGTGTAGAAAATATAATAGAGATATTTTCTCTTCCTTTTGTAACACCACCAACTGACTATTCTTATGCAACTGAAAAAGTGATTCCGATGATACCTGCTCTACTCATTCTTGTTCCACCGCTTATTGCCGCTATTGGATTACGTCTTCTGTTGTTTATTGGGGTACATCATATTTTGAAAGTTCTTACAAATGCTATTCACGATACGGCTGGGGGAAAACCGAAGTATCTAAAATACACGTCAACACTTGAAGTAATTGTAGGAATTGCAATAGTCTGGGCAGCCTTTAACATGTTCTTTACTTCTGATATAGATTATAATACAAAGTACGCAATAGGCGGATCATTCGTTATTGGTTTTGCATTAATTGCATTTTCAGTATTTGATAGGATAAGATCTAGAGTACTGACGCACATGTTAAAAAGGGATGTATACATCAGAATTTTTACCATCGTTGCAATTGCAATTGTTGTTGGCGTTGCTATGTCTGTCAATACTAGCGTTGCGGATGCAAAAAAGATAGAATATCTAGGTCCATACACTGCGCAACAAATTGGAGTAAACCGTTATCTTGCAGAATTAGATCAAGTTGAAGAACACATTCATGATGTTACGTTAAACTCTATTTCCCCAAACCAGATTGATCAATACATTGAAAGTAATGCTGACGTTCTTGATGGCATACGTGTATGGGACTGGGAAGCTGCATTTGCTAAACTAAAACCAGAAATTGGTTTGATACCATATGTCAATTTTGAAGACAACGATATTTTGAGGTTTGATGACAAACTATACTGGACTGCATCCATGGCACCAATCTTGCCAACCTCCGTAAGTGCGGAGAACAGATGGTATAACGAACACTTGGTTTACACGCATGTTCCGAATGGCTTTCTAACCTTGGAGGCAACAGATGGTAAAATTGTTGACAGCTCTGAGCTATTTCCACAAAGAAAGATCTACTATGGTGAGGGCGGATTGCTTAGTAGCCAATGGTCAGCATATCCCACAAACCGAGGATCAACTACTGCAGAGCTAAACAA
>JAYGCB010000024.1:0-3663 GCA_046583565.1 Candidatus Nitrosopelagicus sp.
CGAATAACAATCACAACTAACTCTGACGGAAATATTGTTGCACTTCAAAAGGGTGGTAGTGCTGGATTTACCTTTGATCAACTTGTCAAATGTTCCGAATTATCAATTTCAGCAGGCCCAAAAATCAGAGAAATTATAAAACAAGCAACGCAAAGTACTCTATAAGTTGGCAAAAAAGAGAACGTCGCTGAAGGGTCTGGGTGCTAGATATGGTATCAAACCTAGAAAGCAGTTTACCCAGATTCATAAAACCCTGAAGGCAAAGAGAAAGTGTCCTGACTGTGGTTCTATTCAATTTAGCCGACAGGCTGTAGGAATATGGGCTTGCAAGAAATGTGGATGTAAGATAGCAGGTTCTGCTTATGACATTAAACTTTAATGCCAAAGTAGAGATAGATGCGGGAGAAAAAACAAAAGCAGTTTTCGATTCAATCAATATAGATAACAAATTCTATCCTGAGAACCCAACAAAAACAGAAATATTCTGTAATGACAAAATTACGATACTGATTGAATCAAACCAGTTATCTCATTTGCGTGCTAATCTTAATTCTTGTCTCCGCCTTATTCAGACAAGCTATGATTCAATAGAATCACTAAATATATAATCAATCTAGAACTCTACGTGTATAATGTCACAAAATCAACAAATTCCTCCTATGCTGCAAGAACAGTTATCAAAACTTCAGCAAACACAACAAAATCTTCAGATGATTATTGCACAAAAACAGCAATTAGAATTAGAACAACTGGAGACAGAAAAGGCATTGGTGGAGCTAAATAAGGCAAACGATGATGACGCGGTTTTCAAACACGCTGGAACCATACTGATAAAATCAAACAAAAAAGATCTTATCGAAGAACTTGAGGAAAAAAAGGAATTAGCAAAAACGAAGGCTTCACTTTTAGTGAAGCAAGAGGAGAGATTGAAAACCGGTCTAAAAGAACAAGAGACCAAAATTCAAGAAATGATAAAAAAACCGCCTTCTACAGGTACACAGCAAAATCCACGAGCATAAACTTCCCAAGAAAATATTAACAAATGACACTAGTGTTATTTTATGAATCTAAGTCATTTACGTATAGTAGTAGATGAACGAGAAAAAAGAAGTGGAATACCAAGTCTACTCAAGGGTATTGGCATCAATTTAGAAATAAAAACATTGCCTGTAGGCGATTATATCGTTGCACCAGAAACTATAGTTGAAAGAAAAAGTATTTCTGATTTAGTTTCGTCAGTTTTTGATGGGCGTTTATTTGATCAATGTAATAGAATGAAGGAAAATTTTCAATTTCCGATTATAATAATTGAGGGCGACACAAATGAAATTGAAGAACTAATAGAAAACCCATTCGTGTTTTATGGTGCTGTTTCATCCGTAGCAATTGATTTTAAAATACCGATAATTTCCACACCTAATGCATCTCATACCGCTAAATTATTGGTATCCATGTGCTCTAGAAAAGATGTAACTAAAGGTCCATTCATTAAAAAAATCAGAAAATCAGATGATCTGCAAAGACAGCAACTCTCTGTGTTATCTAGTTTGCCTGGGGTAGGAGAAAAGACTGCTATACGTATGTTAGAAAAATTTGGAACACCGTTAAAGGTATTTAGTGCTTCATCCACTGAGCTTTCAAAAATTAGTGGTCTTGGAGAATTGCGTGCAAAAAAAATAAAAAAAATACTACAAGTCAAAAGTAAACACATGAAAAAAATTAGTCAAAAAACTCTTCATGACTCTTGAATTATTTTTTTAATGGTTTTCTTTTTAGCATATTTCCACAATTTGGGCATTCCGTAGTTTTAGAAAAGTTTCTTTTACAACCAGGGCAATAATATATCCAAGTTATAATATTTTTTATCCCACTAGTCATAACAGGACTGACTTTTATGCTAAGATTTTTTGCAACATTTGAAACTGCAAAATCGTCAGTGACAAGTTCCGCTTTTAACTGAAGGCTCAATGCAATAGTTGAAACATCTTCCTGTGAAAGATTAGGAAAATCACCCGATTTTTTTGCAGTATTGTTTACTATAACTGTAAATCGTTGCTCAGGCTCAGAGACTGTTAATCTTTTTGTCTCAATTAAAATCTGAACAGCATCATGATCCTTTTTGATGTGTTGAATTTCATCAAACACAAGAGGCGTGATATAACTAGATTCGTTTGAACTAAATGGAATTCCTGCATAAAATGCACTAGAATCTAGTACCCTAAAAGCCAAGTTTGCCCATCTGTCTCAGACCTCTCTTTTTTAGCCTGATAAAAACCGCTTGGCTTTTGAATTTTTTTATAGTTATTAGTTCTCCAAAGCTTGCTTGCTTGACTATCTGAGCATCCATAACTATGTTGCAATCATGTGAACATGTAATCTCAATCTTCTCATCAGGAACAACAATCGAAGGCAGTCTGTGAACAGGGGCAACTGGAGTTATTATCAAGACGTCTAAACTTTCATGAAGTACTGGTCCTCCAATTGATAAAGAATGACCTGTTGAACCGCTAGGTGTTGAAATTATAACACCGTCCATCCTCTGCATTATTGTATCATTTTGAAATTTTATTTTAAATTCCGCAGTTTTTGTTAAATTTTTTCTGTTAACATATATTTCATTTAATGCAGGCTGAAATGTCTCACCATTGCAAGATGCCGTTACTCTCGTTCTTTTATCAATCCAAATTTCATTTTTCTTTATGTGTTGTAAGGCTTTGTCAATTTCACTTAAAGTTATTTCTGATAAAATTCCCCTGTTACCACCAACATTAACTGCTAAAAGTGGTGTTTCGTTTGCAATGTTTCTAAATGTTCGTAGGGTGGTTCCATCACCGCCTAACGTAATAGCAAGGTCTAACTTTATTTTTTTCAAGTCTTCTATGGAACGCACTTTTTTTACTCCATCGACAGATACTGGTGCTACAGTAAAGACCTGAGATTTTAATTTTAATAATTTTTTTGCTAATTCTACCGCAACCTTTTCTGATTCTTTTGACCCAAATTTGCTAACTATTGCGATTTTGTTGATTTTCAAGCGGATTTCTTTTGAGGATGCTTCTTAAAAATTTAATTTTTTAACAAAAGACTAGTGAATTCATGAACAAAGATTTTTAACTGATTTTAGCCTATTTGGATTATGTCATTACTCCTTAAGGACAGAATATACACAATGGAGTCTCCTACAGCTAAACGCGGAGTCTATCCAATGCATGGATACAAACTTGGTCTGTATAGAATGCCGATAAAACTTGAAGATCCGGCTGATATAAAATCGATCATTGATGGGATGAAAAAAACGTTTGAGATGGATTCGTATGCTGACAGGATATACGCAACCTATAGATGGACAGAAGAAAACATGCCAGATCCAGATGCTGATGGATACGATCAGGTAGAGCTTAGCGTTACTGTTGAAATTGTGACAGGAGAAGTAATTGATGCTATTTATCAGATTTATCCGGTTGAAAAATTTGGTGCACCTCAATGGGTGCAAAACTATAGGAAAAAAGCTGATCATTTTGCAAAAATGATTATTGATACACTTCTACGAAACACTATACTTTCTGACAAGATGGTTGAATCTCTTATGAAAACAGAAAAATTATCTGAAGATCTAGCATTAACAAGATTAGAGGAATTAACACCTCTGGCACAAATTGTACC
>JAYGCB010000067.1:0-3125 GCA_046583565.1 Candidatus Nitrosopelagicus sp.
CAGTAAATTATTTCCAGTTTTTACTGTTTGTTAGCTAAATTTAGCCTAATGTTGATCTAAATACACACCTCCCATTAAGAACAAAATTGTAAACGATCAAACATGCCATTCGATAAGACATGGGCACGTCAAGAAACAAAAGGTATGACAGAAAAAATTCGTGATGCTATAAAGCCACAGGGAGCTCTAAAGCCACGAATACAAACAGCAGTTACTAAACTTCAAGGACAAACTTCAAAGATGGATGTCATGTTAACAAGGCTTCATGAAAGAGACCAGCAATTATTTGCTAGAATCGTAACATCAATGGAGAACCATGATACATCTGCCAGCAAAGTTTTATCATCTGAACTAGCCGAAGTTCGTAAAGTTTCAAGAATGTTGGGTAACGCAAGAACATCTCTTGAACAAGTTCAAATACGTTTGAGTACTATTCATGACCTAGGTGATGCAATGATTTCAATTGGACCAGCAATGTCAACTATGAAAGGTTTGAAATCGTCACTGAGCAGTTTCATGCCGGAAGCTGATTCTGAATTGAATTCTATGACCGAAACGTTAAATGGATTAATGGTAGACTCGTTATCTAATGACACATTTACCATGGAATCTGACGTAGTAAACGAGGAGACTGATGCAATATTGCAAGAAGCATCCGCGGTTGCAGAACAACAAACAGATGAAAAATTCCCATCCATACCAACAACAACTCCTTCAGGACAATCTTCGTCACCAAACCTATCTAATTCAATGGATTTCCTTGAATAGACACTGAGACGAAAAGTCCAATCTTTTTCTATTTTATTTTTCTAAAATTTCCAGACACTAGGGGAAAGCAGTCTCCTTAGAAAGCACTTGCTCTAAATCTGAAATCTTTATTCTACTTTGCTCCATCGAATCTCGATTTCTAAGTGTTACAGTATCATCTTCTAGTGTCTTATGGTCAACTGTAATAGCAAAAGGCGCACCAACCTCGTCTAATCTTCTATATCGTCTTCCAATTGCACCAGAATGATCTAGGAATACATCATATTTTCGCTTAATTTTCAGATAAATCTCATCAGTTTTTTCTGCAAGCCCATCTTTTTTTACAAGTGATAACACACCAACATGAATAGGTGACAAGTATGGTTTGAGTGATAATACCTTCCTCTCATTTTCTTTGTCTTCTCGTAGGCTGTGTTCTAAGATCGTATACAAGCTACGGTCTATTCCCATCGAAAGCTCAAAAACATGTGGAAGTACCTTTTCATCCCCATCCATCACCTCAAATTTTTCTTTACTTTTCTTAGCATGACTACTCAAGTCATAATCTGATCTATAGTTGCATGCTACAAGCTCAAGCCATCCAATAGTTGTTTCAACCTCAAAATCAAATGCCACCTCTGCATAGAACGCTTTTTCTTTTTCTCCTAATTTGCGGAATCTGCTTTTTTGTATATTCACGCCAGCTTTTTCATAAAATTCGGCTAATATTCCCAAATAGTAGGAAACAAACTTGTTTGGGATTATTTTTGAATCTACTGCCTCCTTGCAAGTCATAATCTTTATTTCATCATCAACTTGAATTGGGATCTTTGTGTTCTGTATCTCCAAGAATTTGTCCAAGTCATTTAGTCTCGCAGGGTTACAAAACACTTCAATCTCTGCCTGGTAAAACTCTCTTAGTCTGAGTAAGCTTTGTCTAGGCGCAATCTCGTTTCGAAAACTCTTACCTGTTTGCGCAATTCCCATTGGAAGCTTTCCTCTCATGGTCTTGAAAAGTCGAGGAAAATCAACAAAGATCGACTGGCACGTTTCAGGTCTTAGGTAGGCTTCTTCACCTTCTGGTCCTATCCCCACCTGAAACATCATATTGAATTTCTTAGCATTTTCAAAATCACCATTGCATTTTGGACACTTGATGTTTTTTTCAGTAATAACCTTGTCAAATTCGTCAAGACCCGCGCTTTCCGGAATCTCAGTTTTGGTAATCTCAGCTATTAATTTATCAGCTCTATGTGTGGATTTACACTTTGTGCATCTTACTATGGGGTCAGCAAAGCTTGCAAGATGACCTGATGCTTCAAACACAGATTTGGACATTATTTGAGAGCCATCAATCTCAATCATTCTGTCACGTCTAACTAGCTCTCTTCTCCAAAGTTCCAAAAACTTATTCTTTAGACTTACACCAGCTGGTCCATATTCCCAAAACCCTGCCTGTGCGTCAGAATAAACCTCACAGCTTGGAAAATAAAATCCTCGTTCCAGTGCAAGTTTCATCACGTCATCATATTTCATAATTGCAAGCCACCTAGGTGAAATAAATTAGTTTTATGCAAGTTCTTTTGCGGTTCCAATATCCTCAAACTCATCTCGCCTTTCATCAATAGGTGTCTCTAATATTATAGGAATTTTATTTTTATTCATTAGTTTGATTACTTTGCTCAATCCAGCACTTCCTATTTGACCTAAACCAATATGGTCATGTCTATCAAGATGAGATCCTAAATCACCCTTAGAATCGTTCAAGTGAAGAATCTTGAGATGTTTTAGTCCTATCTCCTTATCAAATTTTTCAAAGGTTTTTTTTACGCCTTTTTCATTTCTTAGATCATATCCTGCAGCAAAGGCATGACATGTGTCAATACAGATCCCAAATCTGTTTGTTGGTTCTAAACTGAAGAAGATCTCTGCAAGTTGAGTGAAATCTGATCCTACAGAATTTTTTTGGCCTGCAGTATTTTCAAGAAGAATGGTAACATTCTTTTTTGTTTTGGCAACTTCCATCAGTGCAGCTGTCAGTCGCTGGATTCCGTTTTCTTCTCCTGATCCTTTATGGCTTCCCAAATGTGTTACAAGGTAAGGTATTCCAATTTTGGCACACCGTTCAATCTCTCTTATCATAGCTTTGATGGACTTTTCATAACCTGTAATATCTGGAGTAGAAAGATTTGGAAGATACGGCATATGTGCAACCGTAGCAAATTGATCAATGTCACACTCGCTAAGATTTTTCTTAAAATTTGTAACATCTTCATTTGTTAGGTCTTTTGAATACCACCCTCTTGGATTTCCCGTGAATATTTGAAATGCTGAACATTCGCGTTCAACCGCATTGGTAACCGCATTAGCAACAGAAC
>JAYGCB010000089.1:0-3414 GCA_046583565.1 Candidatus Nitrosopelagicus sp.
AATTTAATTTTTTTACATTTTTGCAATATTTTTTTTGATACCATACTCTTTCAATTTAATTTAATAATTTTTTTATGTGTTGCTGATTTTTTCATTGCTAGTGCTATATTCAAAGTTTTAATTCCATCATCTAAACTATTAACCGTCTTTTTCCTACTTTTTACACATTTTATGAAGTGCTTAATCTCGTCTATGTACATTTGGTTCCTTTCATAATTTTTTAATTTTAAAATACTTACCCATCTCTTTTTTCTATTATTGTATAATTTAACCTCATTATTTATTGAATCCCAAAAAATTATTCCGTTTGTACCTTTAATTTTACATTTTCTGTATTCTGGTCCTTGGAAAAAGTCCAAATGAAGTTCAGCAGTAATTTTATCTTTAAATTGAATAATACTAGCGGAATAATCTTCAACAGATATATCCAAATTACTATATTTTCCCGAGATAGAAAAAAGTGATTTTGGATTTCCAAAAATCCAATATAGATAATCTACATCATGAATCTGTGTTAGAATAATCCCACCACCTAATTTCTTTTTTCCCGCATATCCTTTTTTGTAATCCTCAGATGGATGCCAATCTGGAAAGTAAGAGCCATTTTCAGCTTGGATTGAAATTATTCTGCCAATTTTTTTCTGTTTCACTAGTTGGCGAATTTTATTAACGCATTCATGAAATCTAAGATGATAACCCATCTGTACAATCAGTTTGTTTCTTTTAACAAGATTTTTCAAAACTATTACATCTTTCATTGAATTTGAAAGAGGTTTTTCTATGAATAGATCAAGTTTCTCTCTTGTCAATTTTATAGCTATTTGTATATGATATGCTGTTTCATTGGTTATGAACCCGATATCTGGTTTTTCTAAAAGGCACTTAGATAGGGAATCAAAAATTTTTACGCGTTTTTTATCTAACGAAGTTAAGTTCTTTCGTTTAGTGCAGATTATAATTTGAGATTTCGTATTAGAAAGAAGATTTCTAACATGTCTTTTTCCTATTGAACCGTATCCCACAACTAAAACTTTCAAACATTTGACTAAAATGAGCATAATAGATAGAACTTACTATCACATGTTTTGAAACTAAGCAAATAAAATTATTTGATAATAGTAAGGGCCCGAAGGGATTCGAACCCTTGACCTGGTGGTCCGAAGCCACCCGCACTATCCAGGCTATGCAACGGGTCCAAACAAATAAGATTTTAACTGGTCTAAATATTTGTCTAAGTGTTTGAAAGTTTCAAAAAAAGTCTTAGGCGTTGAATATGCTATACGTGATGTAGTTTCAGCTGCTAAAGATTTAGAAAATGAGGGAAAAATAATTGACTATCTAAACATTGGGGATCCAGTCCAGTACGGTTTTCAACCACCGGACAATGTAAAGCAAGCTCTAATCGATGCTGTAAAAAATGGTAATAATTATTATTCTCCGTCTGAGGGAATTCCAGAATTACGGGAAGCAATAGCACAAAAAGAAAATTCAAAAGGTCTGTCAATTGGCAAAGAGGATGTTTTAGTTACAAACGGCATCTCAGAAGGATTGGACATGGTGATATCTTCCATTATTGAGGATGGTGATGAGGTTTTACTTCCCGGTCCTTATTATCCACCTTATGCATCATATGTTAGACTGCATGGTGGAATACCCGTAGAGTTTGCAGTGGATCTGGAAAACTCAACTCCAGATATTGATGACATAAGAGCAAAAATTACACCAAAGACAGTTGCTATCTGCCTTATCAGTCCCAATAACCCAACAGGGGCTGTATTTGAACAAAACTCGCTCAAAAAATTAATCGATATTGCAAATGAGCATGATTTGTACATTGTATGTGATGAGATTTATGATCAGATTGTATTTGATGAAAAATTTGTTGGTATCGGGAAAGTTGCTGGTAACTCTCCTGTCATCATACTCAATGGATTTTCTAAAGTACACTTGATGTCAGGTTGGAGAATAGGCTACATTGCGTTCAACAATTCACCACAACTAGAATTGATTAGAGAAAACCTGCCGAAATTGTCTCGTGTTCGAATATCATCAAACCACCCAGTACAGTATGCTGCGTTAGAATCGCTACAAGGTCCGCAAGGGTACATATCTGAATTTGTGTCTGAACTGAAAAAACATAGAGATTTTGTTGTAAAGCGACTTAATGAGATGCCAGGAATTTCATGTACCAATCCAAAAGGGGCATTTTATACATTTCCAAAAATTGAAAACAACCCGTACAAATCAGATAAAGAATTTGTACTGGAATTATTAAGGCAGAAAAATGTTCTAACAGTTCACGGCTCTGGTTTTGGAACCAAATATGGAAGTGGTCATTTCAGATTGGTATTTCTTCCACATATGGAAATGTTGGAATCTGCAATGAATAAAATAGAAGATTTTGTACGTTAATACTCCCAAACTGAATATTTTTTTGGTCTAATCTCAATAATACAATCAGTTTCGTCTAAGAGTTCTTTTGCAGATTTGTTGCTTAATGTCTTGAAATAACGTAAAAGAATTCTTTTTTCTATTTTTGATACTTCATTTTTTCCTCTGATTAGTTTGGCATTTCCTTGTCCCATTACACCAAAAATATATGGAGAATTTATTCCAGTGTCTACGCAGAAACTAACTTTACTGTTATTTTTGATGTTTTTTGCTTTTTCAGTTTTTGAATTTGTTCCAATATAGAGTTTTTTTGAGTCGAACAAATACCAAACTGGGACAACATGCGGATTACCCTTCTTATCCAAAGTTGCAAGATGCAATATTTTCTGCTTTTTTAAAAATTCATCGCGCTTTGACATTTGGTTTCTTATACCCCCATACTATCATAAACAATCCAAAAGCAATTGAGCCTAATGAAACTTTTTGAGCATTAACATTTGAATCAAAAAAAAACTGAACGACAAAATCAGGACTCCAAATAATAATATCTCTAACCAATGTTACTGTCGCAACAACTAAAAATAATACTCCCATCGCTGTTAACCAATTTCTTCCACGGCGAGGATATTCTTCACTCATAACTATTTTTTCTATTTGAATAATTTAAACAAGTTTAATTCCCGGATTTTTCATTTTATTTCTGATCATTGCATTTAGGAGCAATGGGGTTGACATTTCAACAAGATATGCCAATATCCCTGGACCCAAATAAATTGGACGTAACCCCTCAATTTCGTTAATTAAACTATTAACTATCTCGACTGAATTTTTATCATCACCGGCAACAAAAATATCATAATCTAAAGATAAGGTAGGATTAACAAGTTTTTTTTCTGAAATCACATGAAACGCAGAAACTAATTTTGTTTTATCTTTCATATGTTTCTCAACCGTTTGGTGTGAAAATGCCTTATTGTCTTTGATTGCTATGCATTCAAAACCGACATCAGTTTTTGTCATTGG
>JAYGCB010000100.1:0-10948 GCA_046583565.1 Candidatus Nitrosopelagicus sp.
CCACTTGTAAAAAACTTCATGCAAACTGATCTTTTCAAAATTGTAGCATTTCCAGGATTTGGTTTTGCAGCCTTGATTGCAGCTGCGGTTATATTTGTTGAAAGAAAGATGTTGGCAAAACTACAGCTAAGGGTAGGGCCATTTTACTGCGGAAAAGTTGAAGGTATATTACAACTAATGGGTGACGGACTCAAGTTAATTTCAAAGGAGATAATTATTCCAGCAAAGGCTGATAAACCACTTTTCTGGGCAATCCCTGTTTTGTTTGCAGCAACTGCAGCTGCGTTTGTTGCCCTGATACCTGTTGCTCCTGGTTGGGTTATAGCTGATATTGACTTGGGTTTACTGGCAGTGTTTGCTGTCATTGGATTTTTCCCAATAATTACCGTTTTAGCAGGATGGTCCTCTAACAGCAAATTCCCGTTTATTGGCGGTATTAGGGCTCTTTACCAAATGGTTTCATTTGAAATTCCGTTAATTCTCTCACTGTTAGGAATTGTAATGCTAACAGGAAGCCTTAATTTAGTTGAGATTGTTGAGAGCCAAGCTAATTTTCCATGGATTATTTTTATGCCAATTGGGGCAATTGTATTTTTCATTTGTATACTTGCTGAACTTGAAAGAATACCATTTGATCTGCCTGAGGCGGAAAGCGAAATTGTTGCAGGCTGGTTAACTGAATTATCTGGAATGATGTACGGTCTTGTCCAGCTAGGTTCTTATCTCAAGCTTTACGCCTTTGCGGCACTTTTTGTTGTATTGTTTCTAGGTGGATGGAATGGTCCTTGGTTTTTTCCAATGGAACCAATGGCAGAGATTATCACCGATGGTATTGTTCTTATGCCAGATGCTCTTGTTATAAAAGATATTCCGGGTTTGCCATTATTCTCACAAGAAATGATAAATGGAACAATCTGGTTTATTCTCAAAACTGTTGGAGTAATTTTTGTTATACTATTACCAAGGGGAGTTTTTCCGCGTATTAGAATTGATTTGTTGCTACAAATTGGATGGTACAAACTAATCGTATTAGCTTTTGTAAACATCTTCATTGCGTTAGCATTGGTGTATGGTGGCATTATAGGACCAGGAGGTATACAGTAATGGGAACCATAATAGGAATAATAAAAGCTCTTAATTCAGGTGTTAAACATATTGCGACTAAACGATTTACATTTCGATATCCTGAGCAGAAACTCAAGTTTGTTGGAGACGGTTATCAATACGACCCTCAAAGCGGAGTAGGTATAGCAGGATACAAAGGACGCCACATATTATTTCATGATAAATGCACAGGATGTAACCTTTGTTCAATTGCTTGTGAAGAAATTGCAGAGGCAATAGCAATGCCAAAAGTTCAAGAAGAATGGAAACATAACAAAAAAGCCATAATGCCTCAAATTGATTACGGCAAGTGCGTTTTTTGTGGACTATGCGTTGATGCATGTCCTTTCTATGCCCTGTATATGACAAATGATTATGAGCTATCTTCATTTACCAAAGAAGCCCTAATCTACACTCCTGCACAACTACAAGTAAAGCCACATGTTGACCAAGATGTAGAAATTCAGATTGATGAGAAGGGGGCTAAACATGGTTGATGCTTTATTCCTTGGAGTTGCAGTTTTAACAATAGTTTCAGCAATTGCAGCACTTGAGATGCGTTCACTAGTTTATGCAGGTTTAGCCTTGATGGGCACACTAGGTGGAATTGCAGGATTTTTCCTTCTATTAGATTCCCCATTTGTTGCACTCTTCCAGATTGCAGTGTATGTTGGTTCTATTGCCGTACTGATCTTGTTTACCATTATGCTAGTGAAAAGAGAATTAATCTTCCATAAGAAAGAGGACACAAAACGAAGGTATGCGGGAATAGGTCTTATGTTAATAATCATGATCTCTATGGGCGCTCTAATATTCAATTCAGGTCTTTCTTCAATTACTACTGATGAGCCTCCAGTGGACTACAAAGAGATTGGTAATGACTTTTTGACATATTATTGGCCAGCACTTATCGCTATGGCACTTGTATTGTCTGGTTCAGTCACTGGTGCCATGATCTTGGCGCGAAGATATGATGGAGTTAAAAATGAGTAATGAACTGATTGATTTTGTAATTGTTTCCGTAGCCCTTTTGGCAATTGGTATTTACGGTTTGTCAGTAAAACGAAATTTTATTAGAATGCTATTTGCGGTTGAGATTGTCATAAATGCAGCTAACTTGAATTTAGTTGCATTTGCAAGATTTTTGCCGCATAGTGGAGGACAAACATTCGCACTGTTTTCCATTGCTATAGCAGCCGCAGAAGTTGCAGTTGGATTGGCACTCATCATTGTGGCATACAGAATGTACAAGAATATCGATGTAGCAGACTTTAGGAGTTTGAAGGGTTAATGGAATATGCGTTGTTACAGGCAGTTTTCCTGCCGTTACTATTATCGCCTTTAGCATACATAATTGGTAGAAGGCTTGGGCATACTGCTGCAACCTGGTTTACATTTGGATTATTACTTTATTGCACCATTCTTATCATCACTGCATCTATTGGTGAAACCTACGAAGAACATTATCCTTGGACTGAAATGTTTGGGGAATTTGGACTTTTGCTTGATGGTTTAGCGGCCCCATTTGCAATAATGATCTATGTTTTGTGTACAATACTTGCATTATACTCTAAACCTTACATGCTACACAAGTTTCATGAATTTTACAAACAGCAGGCACCAAAAACAGTCTATCAAAGTGATGGAACAGTCTTAGAATCTCTATCTTTAGAAAAATTTGTAAACAGGCAATCTGGTGTCTACTATGCGCTGTTCCTAGTTTTTTCAATGGGAATGCTTGGTACAGTACTTGCAACCAACCTAATTGAGTTTTACATATTCTTCGAAGTTATGCTAATTCCAGGATTCTTTTTAATTGCATTCTGGGGTGATCATCCAAGACGCAGAATTGCACTCATGTTCTTCTTTTGGACACATGTAGGAGCAGTTATCTTACTTCTGGGACTTTTAGCCATTGGTCTTAACGTTGGCAGCTTTGACTTTGCTGATATTAACGAGACTGATATCCCACCTGGTATTCTACTTGCTGCTGCTGTTGCAATAATAATTGGTTTGGGTGTAAAACTTGCTGCATTTGGATTCCACATTTGGTTGCCATATGCTCATGGTTCTGCACCAACTCCCATTAGCGCCTTACTTTCCCCCGCAATGATCGGAATTGGAGCATATGCGCTCTTTAGATTAATTGTTGAATTTTTACCGCAAACATACGCTGACCTGTCCATTTGGATTACCATATGGGGTGTGGCAACAATGTTCTATGGTGGCGCAATGGCATTAATGCAAGACGATATCAAACGAGTCTTTGCATATTCCAGTATAAGCCAAATGGGGTATCTTCTGTTTGGAATTGGTTCTATGTCTGCCCTTGGTCTAGCCGGAGCAGAAATGATGTATGTTTCTCACGCACTGGGTAAGGGATTGCTTTTCATGACAGCTGGAGTATTAATCGTGCAGGTAGGTGCACGGCATTTATCAAAACTTGGTGGTCTCGCAGGAAAGATGCCGATAACTGCAGTTTGTGCTTTTATTGGAGCATTGACAATAATGGGGGTTCCACCGACTAGTGGCTTTATGGGAGAATGGATGTTATTCTATGGCGTTTTGGAAACTGCACTAGAAGAAGGAGACGACTTGCGAACATTACTGTTTGCACTGGGCTTGATTGCAACTGTTCTTACTATGTCATACATTCTGTGGATGTTCAAGCGAATATTCTTGGGAAAGATTCCGAAAAATCTTTCGAAGGTCAAAGATGGTAGCTGGTACATGTTGGCACCAATGATGGTTCTTGCCGGATTTACAATAGTAGTCGGTATCTATCCCGACATATTCTTACAAAAAATCATGCCATATATGCAGGGGGTTTTGGGAGGATAGGAAATGGCAACAGAGATTATTGCGACTGAGGGTGAAGCAATGTATGCTTGGTTGATTTGGATTCTTCCATTCATTGCAGCTCTAATTATTCCTGCAGTTGGAAAAGTATCAAAACTTTCAACCGGAAGAGTTGCTATTGGATTTGCTGCAATGAGTGCCATCTCGGCGGCAATATTACTTCCAATGGCGCTAGAGGGACATGAGATTCATGATCAAGTTGATTGGATTTCTGCTATTGGCTTAAAGGCTGGAGTTTTAGCTGATCCCCTTTCAATAATTATGGCAAACGTAGTTGGATGGATTTCCTTCCTGATCATATGTTACAGTACAGGATACATGAAAGGCGACAAGGATATTGTTCGATTCTGGTTCTGGATGATGTTCTTCATTGGTTCTATGCAATTGATAGTATTATCTGATAACCTACTTCAATTATTCTTTGGATGGGAAGGAGTAGGACTCGCATCTTACGCTCTTATTGCGTTCTGGTATCGTGACAAAGCTAAGCATCACGTAGGCAAGGAAGGTAAAACGACTCTAGGAATAATGGAATACTATTCACCAACACACGCTGGAATGAAGGCGTTCATCATGACAAAGGTTGGAGATGTCATGATGCTTGCTGGTATGTTTATGATATTTGCCTTTGCTGGAACATTTGGATTTAAGGAATTGCTTGCTGACACAACATGGGCAGTTAACATGTCTGCAGAAAGCCTACTTGTGCCAGCAGCAGTATTGCTTTTTGGTGGTGCAATAGGCAAATCAGCACAATTCCCACTTAACGAATGGCTCTTAGAGGCTATGACTGGTCCGACTGCTGTTTCAGCCCTTATTCATGCGGCTACAATGGTAAAAGCAGGAGTTTTCCTAGTTGCAAGACTTGGACCACTATTCTTTGCACTTGCCGCCGCTGGAATTTTAGTGGACCAATTCTTTGAGATTATCGCTTGGGTTGGTGCATTAACTGCTATTTTGCTGGCAACTCAAGCTATGGTAAATCCAGAGATAAAAAAAGTCCTAGCGTACTCTACTGGATCACAAATTGGTTATATGATGATGGCACTTGGAATTGCAGGACTTTCACAACAATTTGTTGATGGGTATACCGCCGGATTCTTCCATATGATCTCCCATGCAATGTTCAAGGCTTCATTATTCATGGCTGCTGGCTCATTATTACATGTGGTTGGCTCACGGTTCATGACGGATATGGGTGGTCTGCGAAAACATATGAGAAAGACATACGCATTCATGTGGGCTGCAGGTCTAGCACTGATGGGAGCTCCGTTTATCACCACAGGATTCTGGAGTAAGGACGCAATTTTTGCTGCCGTCTACGAATCAGGAAACGAGTGGGCGTTACCAATTTTCATCATAGCCGTTTTGACAGCTGTCATCACAGCATTTTATACCACAAGAATGATGGGGTTGGTCTTCTTTGGTAAAAAAAGCCAACATATTGAAAAGATGGAAAGTGAAGGTCACCACATACATGATGCACCAAGGTCTATGTGGATTCCATACGGAATTCTCGCAGTGTTAACTATTGGAATAGGAGTAATTGGATTTTCGGCTGAAGGCGGAATTCATAATCTATTCACTGAATATCTTGATGAGTCATTTGGCATTCATACACCACACATTGATGTGGAAATTTCTGAATCATTAGGCTTCTTGTCCGGACTTAATCCAATTGCTGTCGGCGCATCATTGATAGCTTTTGCAGTTGGCTTTGGTCTTGGATACATATTCTATATTGGTCGCTGGGTAGATCCTGTCAAGTTTATCAATTCAAATATTTTCTTTTATGCTTTACACAAAGTAATTCTAAATAGATGGTACCTTAACGCAATTATCTATTGGTTATTCGTTATTGCACCATTGTGGGCTGCCAGAGCTATATGGAGATACTTTGAGAAAACTGTAATTGACACTGGCATGAACATTGGATTAGAACGTTCAGTCAGGTTTGGAGCTAAAGTTGTACAAGGAACTCAAACTGGTGTGGCACAATCTTATCTTTTCGTATTTGGAGCAGGACTTCTGTTTGTAGTTCTGATATTGTTGATATAGGTGATATGAAATGATTGATCTAACATCAACTCCAATAATCATTCTTGCAATTCTAGGCAGTGTTGGCATTGCTATACCGGTGATCAATATTGCACTGAAAGAAAAAGGCTCATCAACGTCTTATGGTGTAATAGCTCTCATTGCTCTATTCGCTTCAATTGGATACGTTCTATATCAACTCGCACTTGAACATGTAGCACCCGCAGCAATTTTTTCACAGGATGTACTAGTTGATGATGCGTTTGGTTCATTGTTCGCAATAGCTATGCTAATTGTGGCAATATTCACAACCATTGGTTCATTCAGTTACATGAAAAACAGGGATAATCCAGCCATCTATTTCTCGTTAATTTTGCTTTCCGCTATAGGAATGGTCCTTGTAGCATATTCTACAGATCTTGTTATGCTCTTTATTGCTTGGGAATTAATGAGTATTCCAACATATATTTTGGTTGGATTTTTGAAAAAGGATCCAATTTCTAACGAAGCTGCTATAAAGTACTTTTTGTTCGGTGCGCTTGCATCTGCAATCATAATTTATGGCATATCACTTGCATACGGTGTTACTGGTTCCACAAACATAGGTGAAGTAATTCAGGGCTTTATGGTTCTTGATGCAGATTTGATTCCTATTGCATTGTTATCTGTTGGCATGTTTATAGCTGGGTTTGGCTTCAAAATGGGTCTTGTGCCATTTCATATGTGGTTACCGGATGCATACGAAGGGGCGCCGCCTACAATTGCAACTTTGCTTGCTGCTGGAACAAAAAAAGCAGGATTTGCTGCTGCGTTAAGAGTTATTGTGATGGGAACTGTTGCGTTAAGTCTTGACTGGACACTCGCTTTGGGTATTATTGCTGTCATGACAATGACAGTTGGTAATATTGCAGCGATAATGCAAAAAAATCTGGCCCGAATGTTAGCTTATTCAAGCATTGGACATGCTGGATACATACTGATTGGTTTATCCATTGCACCATTTTCTCCTATTGGTATACAAGGATCATTATTCCATATACTAAATCATGCCGTTATGAAAGGTGCAGCATTCATCGCAGTTGCTGGAATTGTAACAGCTTTAGCGGTTACACATATTGAAAAAATAAAAGGTCTCGGAAGACGTATGCCTATAACAGCTTTAGGATTAGTAATCTCTCTGCTTGCCCTGGCGGGCGTTCCACCGCTTAATGGGTTTTGGAGTAAATTGATGTTATTTGGAGCTGCAATTGACGCTGGTACCGTAGTATGGTGGGGTCCATGGCTTGCAGTAGCGGGTGTTTTAAACAGTGCACTATCTCTGGCTTATTACGGTTGGATAATACGAAAGATGTACTTTGAGGGTGAGACAGAAAAGAGAATCAAAGAACCACGTCCAATTATAGCAATAATGATATTTTCAATATTATTCATGGTAACCATAGGCGTCTATCCAGAGCCTATCATACAATTTGCAGAATATGCTACTCCAGCAATTAACATAGGATTTACACCGTAGTTCTGGTAAACATTACTAAATTTTCAAGGTTGTTTTTTGCTTCACAATCAGATATCTTTCTAATACTAAGAAGAGCTCTATCAGAATAATTTTTCATTAACTCTTCCATCCTGTTAAAAATAACTCTTGGATCTGGACTCTTTTTAATTAAAAAATTAAATAATTTATCTTCATTTTGCCAGTCATGCAAATCATCCCGAATTTGATATGCAATTCCAATATTTTTACCATAATCAGCTAAATATTCTATCTGTTCTTCATTTCCTCCTGAAATTATTCCACCCAGTCTTGATGCAGTTTCAAAAGCTACAGCTGTTTTGTATTCGATCACCTTAAGATAATCATCAAAAGTTACATCTTCACTTGTTTCCAGTCTACCTTCAAGCACCTCGCCTTCACTCATCATCATAGCGGTAGTGGCAAGATTTTTTGTAACTCTTGGATTATTAATTCTTGATGCAATATTCAGGATTAAACCTAGAACAAAATCACCTGTTAGAACACTAGTATTATAGCCATATTTTATATGGAATGGATCTTTTTGTCTACGCTGTGTCTCGTTATCTATAATGTCATCGTGAATAACAGATTCTGTATGTAAAAATTCAATTGCACATGCTGCAGCTAAAGTGTTATCGTCAACCTCATTAATACATTCAGAAGATAAAAGAAGTATAATCGGCCGAATTCTTTTTCCTCCCTCCAGCGCGTATTTTAATGGCTCTTTGAACTCCGACTCGGAGTATAATTCTAATTCGGAATATAATGCATTATCGATTTTTTTAATGTATTTACCATAAATTGTTTGCAACGGATTAATTTCAATATTTTTTCTATCCAAAAACTTTCAACTTAAAATAATATTGAGAAATATATTAAACTTAAGTGCTCCCGTCGGGATTCGGACCCGAGTCTCAGGCGTGAAAGGCCTAAATGCTTGACCGGACTACACTACAGGAGCACAAAACAGATCGATACTACAATCCATAAAATTCTTTTGACACCGGAAAGATTTTTTTATCAGCTAATTTGGAACAGTTTATGGATCCATTGATTCAAAAAATTGATCGCATTATAGAAGAACGAAGTTTGCTAAAACATCCATTTTACCAATCTTGGTCTGATGGTAAGCTAACACATGAAGCTTTGGCAGGATATTCCAAGGAATATTATCAATTGGTAAAGGCTGTTCCGATATTTATGACTCAGTTAATGGATGATGCCCCAAAACACTTGTATGATGAACTTGTTTTTAACCAGCAGGAAGAATTTAGCCATATTGCGCTGTGGCAGAGATTTGCTGGCGGATTAGGCGTTTCTTATGAGGAATTAAACAATTGTCAAGGATTGTATAAAACAAATCATGCTATAGCTGGTTTGCATTCCCTCATGACATCATTTGAAAATGGGGCGACAGTAATGTACGCACTTGAAAAAGAAATACCAAAAATCAGTCAAACCAAATTGGAAGGTCTGTCAGAATTCTACGATCTAACAGATGAAAATGTAACTGAATATTTCAACCAGCATATTGAAGCTGATCTTAGACATGCAGCATCATGGCAAAGGAGCATTGATGGATTTTCTGGACATGACCAAGAAATAATCACTGCTGCTGAAAGCTCCGTAACTTGTCAAAACTTGCTATTGGATAGTTGTTACGAAGAATACTGTTAGATTCTATAACATTTTTTACTGACAAAATATCTGATTTGCATAGGGCCTGTAACTCAGCTTGGTAGAGTATCCGACTCATAATCGGGGAGCCATGGGATCGAAGCCCATCAGGCCCATTATTTAATTCAAAATTTCTAGACTGTGAGATTCAACTAGTTTTAAATCTAGTTTAATGTTAAATTTATTGGCTGCAATGAAGAATCAGAGTTATATCTGAGAAATGATGTAAAGGCATTTGACTGAGCTGCCAAAATCCGAATTTTAGGTTGGCATTTCTTATTATCACACAAATTTTTAGAGTAATATATAAAGCCATTATTTTCAATGACGTCATGACTCAAACAAAACCAATTGTTAGCATAGAGAATGTTGTTGCTTCTGCTTCAGTTGATCAACCAATTGATCTAGCTGATCTTACCAAAAAATTTCCAGATACAGAATGGCATCCTGATCAGTTTCCAGGTTTAGTGTTTAGATTGACATCTCCTAAAACTGCCACTTTAATTTTTCGTTCAGGAAAAATGGTATGCACAGGAGGCAAGTCTGAAGAGATGTCTATCAAAGCTGTTCGTACAGTTGTACAAAAACTTCGTAAGGGGAAGATCAAAATAAAAAAAGACGCGGTAATTAAAGTACAAAATATAGTTGCCTCGGGCATTCTTGGTGGAAGAATTCATCTAGAACAGGCAGCGAGAAAATTACCACGTAGTATGTATGAACCAGAACAGTTTCCAGGTCTTATACATCGTATGATAGACCCAAAAACCGTTCTGTTACTATTTGCTTCGGGTAAACTTGTTTGTACAGGAGCAAAAAAAGAGAGCGATGTTTACAAATCCGTACATAATATTCATGCACTTCTAGAAGAAAAGAATCTTATGATTTACGAATGATTCTGGCTAACCTGTTTTTTGATTTCTTCCAAAATATCTTCACTAACCAATTTTTCTTGAAAAAGGATTTCAGTAATTTCTAATATGTCAGTTAGTTGATGGAGGATTACTCCCACCGAATTTAATATTTTATCTGCACCTTCTAATCTGTTAATTATAACACAAGCATTTGAAATCGATAGTCCTTCTGCCTTGAGTTCTTTTATTCCATTTAAGATAGATGTGCCCGTAGTTGCTACGTCATCTATCATCATTACTTGCATGCCAGATAATATTTTACCTTCAAGAGATTTTGTAGTACCATGATCTTTAGGTTTATTTCGAACATAAATTAGTGGTTTGACAGTTTCAATTGCAAGTGCAGATCCTATTATGAGACCACCCGTAGGAATAGAGACCAGACTATCAAAATTATCCAAACCTATTTTTTCAATGATTAATTTTTGAAGGTTTTTTATCATTTTTCTAAATTGATGGGGAAAACTAGGAACTAATCTTAGATCTATATAGTATGAACTTTTTTTCCCACTAGAGAGTGTAAAATTTCCGAATTTAATTATGTTATTTTTGAACAAAAATATTGCAAACTCTTTCACAAACTCCATACCAAATTTAACTTAACTGGATTTATTTTGGTTTGTATTTTTAGTAAATCATGCCCGAAATATGGTTAAATTATGGAGAAGCGGAAGTAGTTTTAGATATAAAGGCAGAAAATCTTGAACAAAAACTTGCCGTTGAGGGAAAAACTCTTTCAGACTCTGATATAAAATCTAAACTTGAATCATTAGATCTTTCAAAGCCAACAGAACTTGTGGTTCTCAACGCTTCCGAGTCTGTAAAAAAAATACTTTCAACCATA
>JAYGCB010000101.1:0-8781 GCA_046583565.1 Candidatus Nitrosopelagicus sp.
TTAGTATTATATTTGGAATTTCCATCAAAAATAAAAACTGTGTCGCCTTTCCTGGTTGAAAACAGCCCCATATGTGAAAATTGTTCAATTCGCTCGTATTGTGCATTCATTCCCAAAACTTCCTGAAGCTTGGCTACAAAATACATTGAGACCGGGAAAGTATACACATTTCCCAGCACAAATATTCTTCCTGTTAGCCGAGCTTTTTTAGATTCTTTTCGTGCATTTAAGAAAAGATCGCCAGATCCTTTCATGGAAAATTTTGTCACAAGTGAGATACATGTCAACATGCTTGCCAAAAATCCAATGCTGCCAGATGTAAAAACACCTGTGCTTGGATAATTCAAAACTATAGTTTTTTTACAGGAAAGTGATAGCTTACTTTTTGGGTTTGCAGTTACAGCAACTGAATCATTCATAGTTCTTGCAAGCCTAATATTTGATCTGGTGTTTCCTGATACGGAAATGAGAAAAATTGTTTTTCTCTGAAAGATATTTTTGTTATTAATTGTATCCAATGGATCAAGTGCCCTGATAGTGAAATTAGAAAATGCTTCCGCAAGTAATGCAGCAGCAAAAGAATCACCGGTTCCGCAAAAAATTGCTTTATTTTGTAAAGTTTTTGAAAGTGGTCTTTCAGGTTTGAACTTTTTTATGAAATTTTCCTGTAACTTGATATCTTGTTCAAACGCCTCGATTGTATTCATATGTTTTTTCATAAGTCACTGTATGACTATAATTCCGTTTGAGATAAGCCATTGAAGTCCTAGAACATAGGAATTTTCATCTATCTCTCCGGTAGCCCACCATCCTGCGTTAGTTTTTATCCATTCCGGAATTATACTAGTTTCAGATTGTATTAGTTGATCTACTACTGGTATCTTTATAATTCCGTTTGAGATAAGCCATTGAAGTCCTAGAACATAGGAATTATCATCTATCTCTCCGGTAGCCCACCATCCTGCATTGTTCTTAATCCAGTCAGGTATGGAAGTATCTATAGATTGTATGGGATAAATCTTGTAAATAGTTCCATCCATCAGAGCTGCAACATACATTACACCATTATGAAATGTAATATCAGATATTCCACCTGGAAAATTATAGGCAAAAAAGAGTTCTTTAGGTTGCATGTCTATATCTCCATCTACAACAAGGTCTACTAGTTCCGGATTAGAAAAATTGAATCCAGTTCTGTCAGAATTTAACGGAAATTTGTATATTGTGGCAAAATGATAATCGCTAACAAATAACATGTCAGAGTAACCAAAACTATCATCTGGAAAAGATATTGCGGTTGGTGCAACTGTTTTATAAAATGAAAATTCAGGGTCGCTGTAAACAAAATTTTCAAAAGTGGGCGGGATTGGTTGATAACCACGATACTCCACTGGACAGTTGGATTCATTACCAAGAACTCCACCTGCACATGGATGCGTATCAGGGTTTTCTCTATCAACAGGTCCAATAACACTGTTCCAGCCGCTGTTGAATCTTGGTTTTACAAGGTTTATCTCATCGAAATAGTTTTCACCATTTTCAGTATCCCACAAATATCCTGTAACAGGATCAACATCTAATCCAAAACTATTTCTTATTCCCATCGCAAATAACTCGATACTGTTACTACTCTCCGTGTCTATTTTGAAAATACTGGCTGTCTCATAAACTGTTTCGTCGGAACACTCATCGTTTACAAAGGATACTTTGTAACAAGGATTTTCCGCCCTGTTTTCAAAAACGCCTGACTGCCCCTCATCCCCAATTACAAAATAAATTTCATTATCTAGACCTTTTGTCATAGCACCACCGTGATGATTATTAGCTAATTGTGCGATGAATTCTTTTATCAAAACAGGATTAGATAGTTTTTCACCATCCCAATCATATTGATAAACTCTATTTTTTGCATCAACAGAATCTAATTCACTACTGCCTTCTCTTGCATCACCACCTGATTCAGTTTCTGTATAAAACAAAAATACACGATCAGGTAGAGTGGCGATTCCCAACAAACCGGAATAATAGTTGAACCTAACAGATACATCTAATATTGGTTCATCATACAGTGTACCGTCATCGCTAATTCGGATCACTTTTCCAGAATGTTTCTCAAGGACAAGCATATCATCTCCAACAAAATCCATGCTAACTGGAAATTCTAATCCGCTAGCAAACTTTTCAATTGTATAATTACTATCAGTGACAAACGGCGTTAAACGCTTCTCTATTAAACAAGATTTGTCTGATTCAGATACGTCCCATCCATGCAATCGACAAAAATATTCTGTATATTCCGAATCACCATAAGCAAGCAAAAATGGAAAGAAAGACAATGTTCCTATTATAAAAAGAAAAATAGACATGATGTTCAATTTTATTTATCACCTTCGGCAACCCATGCATAACAAAAAATCTTGTGCACTTTTTCTTTATCCATCTCTATAACTTCGCCACATTTTTCACAAGTGTGCCATTTACTCATATTTTGAGATGTATCTGAATATTATTTATATCCAATTTTTAGAGATTTAATATGGAAATCTCTGTTGGTCATACCCCAGATGCCGATGATGCATTCATGTTTTATGGTATGTTTTCCGGAAAAATTACTTCTTCTGATTTTACAGTTACACATGTAATTGAGGATATTGAAAATCTAAACAAAAAGGCGATAAATCCTGAACTTGATGTCACTGCTGTTTCAGTTCATGCATGTGCATATATTCCTGGTTATACAATTTTACGAAGTGGTGGTAGTTTTGGAATTGGCTATGGACCTATTGTAACTGCAACAAAAAAAATGACTGTTCAGGAATTACAGAAAGCAAAAATCGCTATTCCGGGAAAGATGACATCAGCATTTTTACTTTTGCAACTGATGATTGGAAAATTTGATTACGTAGAAATGAATTTCAGTGATATACCAAATGCAGTAAAAAATGGAGATGTTGATGCTGGGTTAGTCATACATGAAACTCAGCTATCGTATTCTCAAGAAGGCATCATTAAAGTTCTTGATTTGGGTGAATGGTGGAATAAAACTACTAATGGATTGCCGGTTCCATTGGGAATTAATGTTATGAAAGATGATTTTGGTATCGAAACCATAAGAAAATTTGATAAATTCTTGCAAAAATCAATTCAATTTGGTCTTGAACACACAAACGATGCAATTGATTATGCTATGGAATATGGAAGAGGGAAACCACGTGATTTGATAGAAAAGTTTGTAAAAATGTACGTAAATGATGTTACCGTTAACATGGGTATGGATGGTGAAGAATCAATCAGAAAAATTTTTGATATGGCAAGAGAGAAAAACTTGGTCCCAGAGTTTGAACTAAAAATAGCGTAAATAATATAAAAATGGACGATTTGTTCGCGGAGCTTATATTCAAAATCCCTCTTTATAAAACAGTGAAATCAAAATTTAAAAATAGAAATGACCCAACCTATGACTTTTCTGGGCTGCTGTCAATAGTTGATGAAGGTTTTTAATGGCTAGTGTGTGATCTTTAGCAAGATCTTTTCAATAGAGATATTTATTAATAATTTTAAGTTTGAAATTACATGAAATTATTTCTTGACTTTGATCTTTGTAACGAATGTAATTCGTTCATAGCCGATCTTACAACTGAAGAGTCTTTAGTTGTGGATGATATCATAAGAAATGATTTGTCTGTTAAATTTATGCGGCATTTAACATACAACCACTCGGAAGTGATACAGGCAATAATCAAAGAGATCAAAATTCAGCAAAGAAAGCCTGAATTTGATTTGTATAAATAACTTCTATATTTTTTCATTATTGGATTACAAATTAATAATTATAGGTAATTATGCATAAAATACATACTTGCTTATTGATAAAAAAATAATGGCATCTGGTATTTTGATGATTGGTGTTGGTATTATTATTACATCATACCTTAACTTCACGACACCCATGGGAGAAGCGGGTATGACTGAAGATGAAGTACTAGACTTCCTCATGGCAGAACGAGAAAACGCTGATTATAAGATACTATCTGGAATACTAATTGGAATAGGATTTTTGTTGCTGTTGATTAGTTTTGGTGCGAGAAGGAAAAGAGGAACTGGTGCAAAGAAAACTGAAAAAAAACCTACAACACAAAATTAGTATGTTTTAAGAATGTTGAAAAATGTATCACGCTGCACTGGCTTTCTCTTTATTTCTTTGACTAAATTTACAAGCTCCCCAAGTGATGAACTAGTTGATTTTCCTGCAGCACGATACACTTCCTCAGAAAATGCCGTGCCAACAAGATCATTCCCACCATGGGCTAATGCAACTTGTGCAAGCTTTTTTCCATCTGCGACCCAATAGACTGAGATATTGTTTAATGCACCTGCCAACATCAGACGTGAAAGTGCGACCACTTTCAAATCATAAATTGATGAGCATTCCTGCGTCATCTTATTCTTTTGTTCAAGTTCAGTATTTTCTAAACTAAATTTAAGTGGAATAAATGTTATAAATCCATTAGTTTTTTTCTGTAATTCTCTAATTTTTATCAAATGATCAATAACGTGTTTTGGCTTTTCAATATGCCCATACAACATTGTTGCGTTACTCATAATGTTGAGATTATGAGCCTGCTCCATTGTATCCAACCATTCCTGGCCAGAACATTTTCCACGAGCAATTTCAGGACGAATTTCTGGATGAAATAGTTCAGCCCCTCCACCAGGTAATGAATCAAGCCCAGCATCTTTTAACCTAGACAATACTTCTTTCACGGAATTTTTTGTCAGCTTAGCGAAGAAGAAAATTTCTGCAGCGGTAAAAGCTTTGATTTTTAATTCAGAGTGACTACTTTTGATAATTTTCATCATTGATTCATAATAATCAAGTGACAGTTTTGGATGAAAACCACCAACAATATGTATTTCTGTTGCTCCCATACTTTTTGCCGCTGATACTCTTTTTTCAATTTGTTCCGGAGTTAATGTATAAGAATCTTCATCACTTTCTTTTCTATAAAATGCACATATTTGACAGCTTGCAGCACAGACATTAGTATAGTTCAGATATGAGGATGCAGTGAACGTAACGTTGTCTCCAACGAGTTTTTGCCGCGAAATATCAGCAGCTGCACCTAACAAGTGGAGGTTATCATAATCCATTAGTTCCATGCCATCCTGAAAAGATAATTCTTCTCCAGCTACTGCACGCTCTAATGCCTTTGATTCACCGATTAGTGTTTCCAGCATATATCACGTAAATCACCTGTTAATAAATAGATAAGTAGATCAGTTATGAAAATAGACCATTTGGTACTTCCATTAATTGACGAGGATAAACCAAAGTGTTTCATATGTCACAAGATGTTTGAGAGCATGGAAGAATTAAAGATGCACCAAAAATCAACTCACAAAGAATTTTTTGAAAAATATGAAAAGAATGATGTTGAAAATTAATTGTGCTTTCGTATGATTAGTTTGAATGCATTAATTTTTTTGCAGTATCAAGGCTACTTTGTGCCAGATCATAATCACAATCGATTGACAGTGCCTTCGTGAAATATTTTATAGCAATTGAGATGTTACCCAACTCTCCAAGAGAAAGACCCTTGTATGCAAGAGCCAAGGTATTTTTTTCATCCAACCTTAGTACAGTATTATAATAAGAAATAGCATCCGTATATTTTCCCAAAGTATGTAAAGCAGAGCCCATGTTTATGAGAGCGTCTATGTTTTCTGGCTCTGAATTTAATACCTTTTCATACATTTGTATTGCCTGGCTAAGGCGTTCTAAATTTTGCAGTGTGACGCCCTTATCGATATTAGCCTTAGTATTATTGGGTTCAATATGCAAAACTTTATCATAACATTTCAATGCCTCTATAAATTTTCCATCTTCACATAATTCAGATGCAGTATTTAACAGACTGTTAGTTTTGCTTTGCATTAATGCTTCATTTTATCTGGAAATAATATGTTTTAAGTTATGCTCATAGCTGACAAAAGCTTCAGAAGGTATAAACCAAACCAAAATTTGAATAATATGGTAGCATTTTATGGTCCTTGAATCTTTGATTGAATGGATAACCACATTAATGACAGACTATCTTTATGCAGGAATGTTTCTAGCTGCATTAATTGAGACAGTCATTCCTCCAATACCAACAATGGTAGTGTTTCCTACTGCAGGATTTATTGCTTCACAAAACGGTCTTGAATTACCTGAATTAATCATATTAGGAATTATTGGAGGGATTGGTGCATCGATTGGCTCTACGGTGATTTATTTAATTGCTTTAAAATTAGGTAGGACCGCATTATTGAAATATCTAAAATATGTCAGAGTCTCTGAAAAAAAACTAACCAGAGTAGAAAACTGGTTTCAAAAATATGGTGATAAAGCTGTGTTATTTGGAAGAATGATACCTGTTTTTAGAGAAATGATTTCCATTCCTGCAGGATTACTTAAAATGAAATTTGCAAAATTTTTTGCATATACACTTCTTGGTTCGTGTGGATGGAGCCTTGCCTTAATTTTTAGTGGATATTATTTTGGAATTGCGGCTTTTGAGTTTTGGTAATTTATTATGAAGAATTTTTATCACGGGGATCAATCTCGAGTGATTTGTTAAAACAATCTATAGCTTCGTCATAACGCCCAAGGCTTCTTAATGCAATACCCTTCAAGTTCCATAAGTCAGGATTGTTTTGATCAAGAAGTATAGCTTGTTCAAAGGAACTCAACGCATCATTAAAATTTCCCGTTTCAAGTTGAGATTTTCCCAAAGCAATTAATGTGTTAGTTGATTCCAAATTAAATATCCCAAATAATTTACATGGTTTGACTATATGACAAATTTTGTACATGGACAATGAAGCACAAAACATGTCCCTTGATTTTTAACATGTTCATGTGACATATGGCGACATCTCTTGTCTTTACAAATACGCCGCTGGCTTTCTTTTGTTATTATTTTTTGTGCGATTTCATTAGCTGTTTCCTTGTCGTAGCCTTTTTTATCAATATAATAATGAACTATATGATTATAGAGAAGATCTGGATTAAATGGTTTTTCTAGTTTCAATTATCATACTAAGTGAAAAATATACTTAAATTTTATTAAGAATATCAAGGTTTAACTAACCATATTTCACTAAATTTTTACTGAGCTCTATCAAAAAATTGGTGTGTATAATGTGAAAGAGACAAATTTACTTGCTGAACTAATTGAGATTCAAAATTCAGAACCTCTAAGTTTTTCGTTATTTGCCAAAGGAAATAGATACCAACTAAAAAATATCAAAATCTTAGAAAAAAGCACCCCGCTTACGAAAAGAGCGTTGAGAGGTGGTGTGTATATTTCCGATAAATTTGTTTATCAAATCAAAGCTATTATTTTTGATTCTAGTTTAGCAAATTCATTATCTAATTTTATGCTCGGCCCAAATTTTGAATTTGATGATCTTAAGATTAGTGTAGATGATGGAGTTGGGAAATGGAGTTCAGTTTCAATAATAGTTAATTTAGTTAGTAGCATTCAAAAACAATCCAAGACTGAATTAACTATGAATATTATCAAAATATCTCAAGAATAACTAAATACTTATTCAGAAAAATGCTGGTCATACATTTTTCTTCGTTTTGGATTTGACAGAACTTCATACGCCATATTGATTTGCATCATTTTCCTTTCAGCACCAGGACTTTTTTCCCTGTCTGGATGCCATTTTTTTGCGAGATGCCTGTATTGGTTTTTTATCTCAGCCTGACTTGTATTTTTTTGAATTTGCAGAATTTCGTAATAATTGGGAAGGTTATTAGCTAATAGTGATTTTCTAAACTCCTCATCGGTGAGTTTCTTTTTTCCATCGCGCTCAAAATTAACTTCGTCACTCATCCAATCAGAATGGTATTTTTCATAATCACGATTTTTTTTTGAATCCCATTCACCAGTATCGTATTCAGTTTTCTTTCTAATAATTGAATGGCGAGCAAGAAAAATAACCGTGCCAATAATTACTATACCGCTTATTGAAAATATGAATATCTGATCAGACTCGCTAATGGTATCGTGTTCATTACTCACATCCATTGGGTTTACGTTATAACCAGAATCATAAAAAAATTCAGATGAAAGCTGAATTGCTTTACCCACTTCAGCTTTCATATTATACTCAACAGAAATTACATACACTCCACTTTTTTGTAGATCGTAATCACTTAGGATTACGTCATGTGAAAAATTCATTGGGTAATTAAAGGAAGAATCCCAAATCGATATCTCCTGTACCTCCCACATACTATTATCGTGTAATTGCACGATCTCGCCATCCGGTCCAGTGATAGAAATTAGTAATCTTAGTTCATCAATAACATTGCCATAAATTGTAATAACATCAGACTTTGTGTATATAGGAAGATCGACTGACATATTCACAGAATCTGTGTATTCTGCGTTAGCATTAAACGGTAAAAACAACAAAAATAATATGCCGCATAAAACTCCATATTTGTAATTCATTTAATATTCGTGATAGACACTTGTATTTTATTTGGTTATCTAGATCCATAAAATACTTTAAAAACCAAATGTGATCTAAATCCTAATTAGTATAAATCATAGTCACAAAAATGTGAAATCTCCTTAACACACTCCCGCTAATATGGGTTCATACTTGATGTTTGTATGACAACAGGCTATTGTGTAAAATGTAGAACAAAGAGGGAAATACAAGGTGCAACTGCTGTAACACTCAAAAACGGCAGACCTGCCACAAAAGGGACTTGCCCTG
>JAYGCB010000121.1:0-8008 GCA_046583565.1 Candidatus Nitrosopelagicus sp.
ATTTTGATTAGAGATCTCACTCCAGCCTCCTCAAAGTTCTGTGTTGCCTTATCAATCTTGAATTTCTCCCTATCGATTGTGATAATTTGGCCATCTGATTGAGTACTTGACATCACTACGTCGGCAAACCAGAGTCCAGAATAGCCTACAGACATGCCTATCTCAAGAATTTTTTTAGCGTTTATGGATTTTAGTAGAACATTATAAAACATCCCAATGTTTTTTGATATACAGTTCAATCTCTTCTCGCTTGGGACTTCATTCCTGTGGATGTTCTCATGATCAATGTCCTTTTCTAATCTTGATAGTACATTCTGGATTTTTTCATTTATCATTATTCTTTAAATTACTTGGTGTATGATATATAACGTTGGCAGAACCGGCAAAAAATCTTGTACCTAAATTTTTTGATGAGACCGGGACAACATATGATGGTGTTGTCTCGTATGGTACGTTAGGCAAGGACAAATACTGGAAGAAAAAGATATTGGAGCAAATTTCTGATGGAAGTTCTTTCTTGGATCTGGCATGTGGCACTGGAATTCTTACCAGGGAAATTGCGGCAAAATTTCCCAGTGCAAAGATTGTTGGTATTGACATAACCAAAAGTTATCTGGATGTAGCCAAGCAAAATTCAAATTCATTTGACAATATCTCGTTCATCCTTGACGACGCGGAAGAATTCAAACTGGATTCAAAGTTTGACTGCATTACCGCATCCTATCTGCCAAAATACTGTGATCCAGAAATACTTGTAAAAAATTGTACAACACATCTCAAGCCAGGTGGCAAAATCATCTTCCATGATTTCACATATCCCAAAAATTTGGTTGTCAGAGGATTGTGGAACTTCTTTCTTACCTTTCTACGGTTAGTGGGATGTTTCATTCCAAGTTGGAAGGATGCGCTAATCGGACTCCCAAAGCTTATTCGAAGAACCAAATGGCTGGAAAGTTATTCCGATGTAATGAAGAAAAATGGATTGGGTATTAACCGACAATATCTCACATGCGGTGCGTCTGCCATCCTAACTGGCACAAAATAATTTTTAAAATCTTAAAATAAAAAATATTGCGGTGCCAACTAAAACGCCAATTGTAAGAAGTTTTAGAATGACCTCGCACCTTTTAATCTCTGAATGATTGCCGTTGTTGCGCCTTAGATGCTTGTACTTTTTTGAGGTTGATATCAGAACATAGGTTATGACTGACGAAATTCCGCAAAGCACTATTGCTTCCAGCGATATAGAGTTTGTCTGAATCGCCGAACCGGCAAAAATTGGCAATATAGCCCATGCAAGTATTGTTGACGAGTTATTGTGAAACTTTCCCCCAAACAATTCTAAATTATACGCAAACAGAAAGAATCCTTCCGCAATTCCTATCGCGAATAGTAAAGGCGAATCCAAGAAAGCATAGTACATGCCAATTGTAAATGCAATTCCCAGCACAATCATCGACACCGTCCAGAGTTTCCTCTTTGGCAAATCACCCCACGGCTTTGTCTTTCCCCCAACCGCATCCAGTAGGTGGGCTGAAACCCCAAGCGCAAGAAAATAAATCACACAAATTGCAATGAGACGTTCCGTTTCAAAAGAACCAGAGAGTGAACCCCATGCCGCAAAGCAGGTAACGATGCTAGTGTATGGTAAAAACAGTAAGCCTATAGTCACTCGAAAATTCCTTGAGCCAAATTTTGGAACAAACCATTCAGACGTCCTGTCCTGAAGCATAAGGACTATACAGTAAAGTATGTTTTTAACTTAGTTTTGTTGGAAAACTGATACGCTATGAATCACTATAAGAAATTTATAAAAAAAGGTGTAAATGAGCAGATTTCAAAAATTCCATTTCATAATTATGCTCCAGTAAAGCGCCTTTCCATGCTAAGCAAAAAACGCTTCCCAAGTTCGAATACCCATATTGCAGTTCATTTTGTCAATAGTAACAATAAAAAAATGTCAGAGTATAGTCTGTTACACAAACATAATGCCGATGAAATTAATCTCATCATTTCTGAAAATTCCAAGTTGAAATATGAAATTCAACTCGATGATGAAGTATACAATGTGTCATCGCCATCAACAGTTTTCATACCGAAGGGAGTTAAGCATAAAGCGAAATTCATATCTGGTAAGGGAGTTTTTGTGTGTATAATTTTAGCTGGAAAATACACTTCCTCAAAATAGGCAATAGAGATTATTTGCCAAAGATCTTTCCTATTGATGATAATTTTGTCTCAAAACTATTAGTTTTTGAATGCTTTTTCTTAGTCCGATTATCAAGATACTCGTAAGTGATATCTTTTCCACCATTACTGATCATATTTGCATGTTTTAAATCACGAATTTTAATCCGTTTGCCGTTTTCAAGTTGTATAGTTGCATCATCACTGATATCAAAACCTGAGCCCTGATCATAGAATCTAATTTTGCCATCCGCTTTTAGAAAAAATTCAACATCGTATGTCACCTTGCTTCCGTAAACCAGTATATTTTTTCCGGTGATTTTGACATTATCAATCAAATTAAGTACGACCAGTGTATCTGCATCAAGTTTCACAGTGTCTCGTACACTTCCAGTCACAAGTTTACCATTGATGGCCTTGAGTGTAGAAAAATGCTCTCTAGTAATAGACATACCCACTCTCCCTTGTGAATCCTGTACAAGTATTCTTTTGCCGCGTATATCACCCACCTCAATATCGCCGTTGTCTACGGTAATTTTTGCACCACCATCAATATCATATTTATTTTGCATAGAATCAATTAGGCTAAAACTTCCTTTTGTAACATGGATATGCGTTTTATGTTTTTCATAAGGGCTGAAATATGGACTAGTGATACTACCCCACATAATTACTGAATTATTATATTTGAAATGCCCTGCCCAAAATTTACCTTTAATTGCCAATGTTTTAGTCGCCTTTCTTTCAAATTCCATTTGACCCAATTCATTTGAACCAAACAACCTCACACCAGTGGTCCCCGCACGATTAAGAGCAGCTGCCCATTCCTGTGCGGAGTTCATTTCTTTTGAAATATCTTGTGATAATAGAATATTTTTTCTACGCTTGTCTGAATCTGAATCACCTGAATAGAATTTTGCTTTTTTTCTTCTTTCCTCCATAGTATCAGGATATTTTTTACATATCTTCAGATCTTCGTATGCTCGCTTAATTTTTTTAAACTGCTCATCATCACCACCCCTATCTGCGTGAAACTTTAGAACCAAATTTCGGTAAGCCGTACGTATTTCCTTTTCCGTTGCTCCATCATGTATTTTTAGAATGTCATAATTATTTTCGACCAATATGTTATACCCTAAAACTAGTAATTTTTTAACTCTTAATACTTAACGCCCCAAAAATCCTTTTTATTTAGGATTTTAAACGATCACCTATGGTGAAGACAAAAAAACCTCTTGTTGTTGGTATTGAAGTTTTGAAAAAAAATGGAATTGATATTAACAAACTGATCAAGGAATTGGTTAGCAATGCGTCAGTCGAATTCACTGCATACTATTACCTAACACTATTACGTGCAAATTGTACTGGTATTGAAGGCGAAGGAATCAAGGGTGTAATTGAGGATGCTAGATTAGAAGATCTGAGTCATTTTGAATCATGTATAGAAAGAATCTATCAGTTGGGTGGTTCATTACCTAAAGATGCAACACGATTCATCAAGATGTCAGGTTGCGAATTTCTTCAACTTCCACCAAACCCTACAAACCTAAAAGCAATTCTAGAAAAATGTCTTAAGGCTGAACAAGGAGCAATTGTAAATTGGAATAGAACTTGTAAAATGACAATAGGAAAAGACCCAGCCACTTATGACATTGCAAAAGATATTCTTGCTGAGGAAATTGAGCACGAATCATGGTTTTTGGAACTATTGTATGCCAGACCATCTGGTCATATGAGAAGAAAATATTCTGGTGAGAGACCACACACTAGAAAACATTCTAGAGCTCTTGATTTATCATAACATGATATTTTTGATTTTCGTGGATAAAATTCAGTCTAATTTTTTTAAGAAATCCAAAATTTCGTGACCGTGGTTTTTAGCTTCAATATTCCTGAAGATTTTCTTAACAACTCCATTTTTATTTATTATGAATGTTGATCGTTTTGCAAGGCCTGCAATATTAAGACCCGCATATTTTTTACAAATATTCTTTTGTGTATCACTAAGATGTAGATATGGGATTTTGTATTCTTCTACAAATTTTTTTTGTGATTCAGCATTATCAATTGAAATTGCAAATAATTTAGTATTATGTGATTGAATTTCCGAGTAGACAGAAATTACACTCTTAGCCATCTCAAATATTTTTTTTGACGGGCATGCAAAAAGATGATTTTTAGGGTAAAAACAAAGAACGACGTTATTCTTGTCCTTAAAAGACTCTAGTTTAATCACACTTCCATCATTTGCTTCCAACTCAAAATCTGGTGCAGAATCTCCTACTTCCATATCATTCATCACCAATTGGTGTTGCAAATGATAGCCTATAACCATCAGGATCTAACACATGAAAAAATCGCTCGCCCCAAGTTGCGTCTTGTGGTTTGGATTCCAATTTGCCCAATATTGAAATTGTTTCATCATTCTGCATATAAGTAAAAATCTTATCAACATCATCAACATAAAAAATAATTCTGCCAAAATCTGTTGAATGTGTTTTTTTTAATTTAAGATTTAGATATGACTTTGACATATCATCAATCAGAAAGGACGTAAATTGGCTGTCAGAACAGCCATAAACGAGATTAAAGTTTGGAATCTTGGAATAAAACTCGACTGACTTTTTCATGTCAGAAATTAATAATGTGATTGCAGAAATTTTTGTCACTTTCATGTTGTTTAATAGTATACCAAATATTAAAATGGAAACTTGTAAATTCGTTCCTGAAGATTATTGAGTAAGTTTTTTGAGTAGACTATTAAATTCTTCTTCTGAAAAAGGCGGGATTTCTAAAACCTGTAAATTTTCTTTTACATGTAAATCTGATTTTTGACCAACAAGTGGGGCTAAAACACCTGGTGTTGATCTGATGAATTGGAGAGCGTTAACCGCTGGACTTTGGTGAGTAAATTCTGGTTTGTTCTTAATCCATTCCAAAAGCTTACCCTGCATTAATGGTACGCTAGTAAAAACACCAATACCGCTCTGTTTTGCTAATTCTAAAATTGACAATTCATTCGAATCCACTAGTTGGTTTTTTTGCATATAGGCTTGATCAAATTGCAAATTATACGGTAATTGTATAAATCTAAATCCATGTGTGCTGCCACCAACTTGCTTAGCCAAATCAATGACTTGAGTTAGAGAGAGAAAATTTGAATTTTCTTTAGAAACTCTGAAACACTCCCAAGTTGCCAATCCATAAAATCTAATGTTTTGTTCTTTTCTTTGTACTTCATAAAATTCAAAAATATTTTTTAATTGTGCAATAAATTCATCACGAGGCATTTGTGGCTGCCCCTCCACAGCATTATGTAAATACATTAAATCAATACAATCCAATCCCAAGTTTTTCTGACTTCTAGCTAATTGGTCTTCAAGAAATGGTATCGTCACACAGTTATACTGCGCTGAAATATCACCTTCTTTTACAATACCTGTCTTACCAAATTCTCTCATTATATATGCCATAAAATCTTCTTGAATGTCAGCATCATTTGTGACATAACCATTTTTAGTTGAAACGAAAATTTCAGAGCGGTCAATTTTCCCTTCCTCAATTAATTCAGAAACTGCTTTTCCAACAGTTCGTTCAGATTTTTGTGCGCGGTAATTTATGGCAGTGTCAATCACATTCACGCCATGTAATATGGATTGTTTAATTGCATTTTTTTGCTGTATGTCAGTTTCCAAATCTGGATTACCCAGATAGGTTCCTATACCAACATTAGACAGTGTAAGATCATGAATCTTTCTAAAATTCTCATTGTGCGCTGAAGATTTTCTAGCAAAATCTGTTGTTCCTTCCGGTGTTGCAAAACCTTCAATCATTTTAAACCGTTATGACTGGCACTATTTTTTTGTTTAAAATCACTTATCTATCTCTAAATTTGATGTTTTTCGTGAAAAAATTTTCAAAAGTTTTGTTAATCATTACCTTTGCACTGTTTGTTGCTGGTTCTGCTCAATCTATCTCTGCAGATCATTTGGAGTCTGATGGTAAGGGAATTTTTACTGATCAAAACGATGTGAATCTTGTTTCAGATAAGGGTTCAAAATTTCAGCTACATATACAGGTGGTAGTTAGAGATGCTCAAGGTCAGTTAGTCAGTGTTTTAGAAACTTCAGGTGGTGAATATTTACGACATGAACTAACTGATGGTATATTTGAGTATCGTATGGGTGAAAAGGAAATTATTACTATTGATGGCGTAAAATATGAAAAAGCGAGGCTTACAGACACACCTACTATAGAACAAAGGCTTGTTGGACTGTATCCAATTTTTACTGAAACACCAATGGAAATAAACATAAAAACATCTAAACATCAGGAATGGCCTGCAGCCTGGAAATTTCATTATTGCGCGGATTTCAAAGGACATGGGCTTCAATGCATACCTATTTTTTCAACCCTTACTCCAACTGTATCGCTAGAAGAGAGTGATGTTGTGACTGTTCAATGGACCATTTTAAGAGAGCTTAACTGATTTTTTTGAAAAGAACATTCCTACACCCATTGAAAAGAAGACTAGTAACGGAATAAATCGATAGGCATGGATGTCATAATGTAAAGTAAACATTACCAATACAGGACTCACAATTATAGTTCCAAAAATTAGGATTAGGATAGAATCAGATTCTTTTAGCTTATTTTTTGAAAGTAGCAACAGTCCAACCGTCACAGGCAATATTGTCATTATAAAAAAGAAATCAAATCTTAACTGAGAAGCAATTCCCTGAAATCCTAAAATAAATTTGTTGTAATTGATTTCGATTACATCTGGATACACTGTTTCGCCTAAGAAAATTAACGCGATGGCAAGCCCAACTATGGCAACGTATGAAATCAAGATTGCAATTTTTCTTCCACTAGATATTTCTGATCTATATGCTGTAAAGAGAGTCATCAAAAAGTATGGTGCGACGTATGCCTTTGTGAAAAATGCAAGAATGTAAAAGACAGGAGATAAAAACCATTTTTTTCGTATCACATATAATGAAATCAGATAAAATAAAACCCAAAAATTTTCATAAACTGCAATAGTGTCAAATTTCAGAAATATGTGGCTTTGTAACAATACAATTACAGAAATTATCCCTGCAAACCGTTTTTGGCAAAACTGAGCTGCAATCAAATAAGTAAAAACCACTACCAAGATAGTGGCAATAAATGGCAGTAGCTTGATATTTTGAAATAGATCATACGATACATCAAGTAAAAACATTCTAACATATCTGTCGTTTTGTTCCTGGACAAAAATATTATCAGATTCACCAAATGGCCAAAGTCCTAATGCTTCCTCTAATACTTCATAATCACCCCACTGGGTAGATTCATCAATGAAAAGTTCCGGAATTGAGAATCCAACATATACACCAATAATGACAAATAAAGATACTAGAGTCACTCTCTTGGATAATTCAAACGTGCGAACTTTTTCAATTGCATTATTTAGCGTTGAAGGAATTTTTTTCTTGTAATATAGAATGCCTAACCCAAAAATTATGACGTTGCTTGTAATAACAAAAACTGCTTGGTGCCCAAGCTCAAATGGTTCTAGGTTTTCCGTATAAAGACCGAAATTTGATGAAAATAAGGCAGGAAATACCATAGCAGTAAGAGTAAGTAAGACAACCGTAAGTGTACAGAAAAAAACTATGTAAGAGACTTTTGACGAGTTTTCGATATTATTCACTCTGTGAGTTATGATGAGATGGGTAAAAGTGGATCGAATGGGAACCACATTATTATTGATTAAAAAAAAGGTTCCACTTTATGTGGTTTATTCCAGAATGTCCACAATTTTTAAGATAATGTA
>JAYGCB010000009.1:0-2355 GCA_046583565.1 Candidatus Nitrosopelagicus sp.
TATCCTCAGAACCAATTTTTGCATCGATCAAATTTCTTGGTAATGTTATGGTTAATTCCCCTCTGGCTCTTTGATCTAGCGAAATTATTAGGGATGTAGTATCTGGGTCTAACTCAAAACCTAAAACTTCTCCGCCACGTATTTTATAATTTGGTTCTTTAAACTGTTGTGCAAAAGTAGGGGAGATAAATGTCCCAATCATTACCAAAAACAATATAATTACTTTAAACTTTATGTTCACTGATATAGCCTCTCTGGAGCTTCAATCGGCTGCTGTTGATATTAACCTATCAAACTCTGGATCTCTAAAGAATTTATCGAAGTGTTCCGTAATTTCTTTTTTATTTAGGTTTTCAAACTCTTCATAATCTTCCATTTCCACTAAACCAATAAACTCCTCTACAGTATTTTTTAATATTTTTTTATATTCTGGAATATCTGTCCATGAAGCCACGGGTTTAGTCGATTTCTCTAGGTTCTTTTTGTTTGAAAAATCAAATCCAGTTGAAAAAAGACTGTGTTCTTTAGAAATTTTCGTGAAAAACTGGAATAATTCTTTTTTATATTGTTTCATAATCAATTCATCAAAATAAAAATTATCTAAATCATCCATTATACACTCAACCATATTTTTTAATATTCTTTCTTCCTCATTTGGTTTAAGCCAGTCATCCATGGTTAATTTACAAACCACTCAGTTTCAGATAAATCTGATCTAGAATCTATTAGATTACCTGTTTATATTATCTATAACGCAGTAGGCTTTGATTTCTTTATGGTCTTACTGTTTGGAATAACAAGACTAAAATCGTGATTCTTTTACGGTTCATTGGCTTTACGTAGGAAGATGATGGACTCTTCGTCCACCTTTATGGTCTTAGCGTGTAAACGCTAATTCCATACTATATTTTTGACAATACTAAAATTCCAGGTTAAGGTATTTACTTGAACTTTTTCTTGACAAACTTCTTCAGACCCATTCTCTTCAGATCCTGAGATTCCTTGAGAACTGATTTGTGCTGTTTTTCCTTGTGAGATTTAAGCATCTTTTGAATACTACTTGACTCATTAGCAAGTATTTTCAGGGCATAAATTCCAGCATTTGTTGCCTTGTTTACACCAACAGTTACCACTGCAGATCCAGCAGTAGTTGGCATCTCAGAGATTGAGAGCAAAGAATCAAGACCTCCAAACGCAGAAATGTTATGCTTACCAGATTTTTTTTGCTGCTTGTCATTGTAAACCAATATTGGAACACCAATCACTGGTAGAACAGTATGCGATGCAATCATTCCTGGCAGGTGTGCAGCACCGCCAGCGCCAGCTATTATTACTTTGAATCCATTTTTTTCTGCATGTTTTGCATATTCTTCTAATCTTGTTGGGGTTCTGTGCGCCGATATTATTTGGTCCTCATGTGGAATACCAAACTTATCAAGAATTTCAGCTGCATCATGCATTATTCTGCTGTCAGAACTGGAACCCATTATGATTCCAATAAGTGGCTTTTTCATAATTTTCATAGACCTGAAGATGTTTTTAATGTAACGAACACTGGTTTTTATCTAGTTTATCTCTAGGGTGATTATGACAAAAAGGCTTGGAATCATAGGAGGAGGCCAGCTTGGCATGATGATAACAGAGGCTGCCAAAAATCTGAGTGATGCGATATCGGAAATCACAGTACTTGACCCAACGGATAACTGTCCGGCTGCTCAGGCTGGTGCAAAACAAATTGTTGCTGACTTTAAGGACGAACTTGCAATTCTAAAACTTGCAGAACAGTCTGACATCATTACATACGAGATAGAGTCTGGCAATACAGACGTGCTAAGCAAGCTAAAAGCAGAGATTGAACCATCACCATCTACCCTAGGCATAATCCAAGACAAGCTTTCACAAAAAACATTTCTTTCGGAAAATGGACTTCCAGTTTCACAATTTTATGAGATTACATCCTTGGACGACCTGCGTGAAAAAATTAAGGATCTTGGGCTTCCTGTTTTGCTAAAGTCAAGGAGAGACGCATATGACGGTAAGGGTAATTTCAAGATCACATCATCAGATGATGTTGAAAAGGCATACCAGCACTTTGACGGAAAAAGCCTGATGGTTGAAAAATTTGTCAATTTTAAGATGGAAGTATCTGTGATTGCAGCTCGAAACACAAAAGGTGATATTGCAACATATCCTCTGGTTGAAAACATTCACGAAAATAATATTCTGAAAGTGACAATTGCGCCTGCACGCGTATCTGATGATGTGATAAGTAATGCAGGCGAGATTGCAAAAAAGACGATGGAAGTTTTGAAAGGTGCCGGTGTTTTTGGAATTGAGATGTTCATTGATCAGGAT
>JAYGCB010000117.1:0-7135 GCA_046583565.1 Candidatus Nitrosopelagicus sp.
GAGTAAATTTTTAATTGAAAAATTATACTTTGTTCTATCCTCTAGTTAAAAAAATTTCACAGCGACTTCATAAATACGAGGCTGTTTGTGGTTTGTTATAATGACAACAGCATATTGTGTAAAATGTAGAGACAAAAGAGAAATCAAAGATCCACAAATAACTGAACTTAAAAATGGACGACCAGCAGTAAAAGGAACCTGTCCAGAATGTGGTACTAATGTTTTCCGAATAGGTAAACCTTAGGCATTTTCTTTTTTCAACTAAACCCATATAGGGGAAACTACGTTTTTCATTTTAATGGCAAAGACTGATTATGAAAAGCTGTTGAAACGTATTGAAAAACACTTGTCTAAAAACTCTAGCTCCCTTGATACAAGGTTTGAGCTTCCACCTGTTGACATTATGTGGGAAGGACAAAGAACTTTCTTTAGAAATTTTGCTGAATTTCCAAAAATAATGCGTCGAGATCCTGCCAAATTATTGCAATATTTATCAAAAGAATTTGCAGTTCCTGCTGAGAGAGTTGGTGATAGTGCATTGTTTATTGGAAAAAGAGAACCTGATGATTTTACACGACTTCTAAAAATTTATGTCAGTGATTACATCGAGTGCCCAGCTTGTAAAAGTCCTGATACAAGAATAGAAAAAGAAAAAAGGATACATTTTCTTATTTGTGAGGCATGTGGAGCAAAATCTACAATTAAGGGTAAATATGCCTAATGTTTTCTGCACGTGTAATTAGTCATAATAACACACGTCTGCTCAATATTTGTGATTCTAACTTACTAGGTAAAACTATCATCAGTGAAAAACTTTCTATTAAAATTAGCGAGTCATATTACGGAGAAAAACTCATTAAAAAAGCGGAAGCTGAGGACTTGTTAAAAAAATGTGATAATATCAATATGGTTGGCAAAGAGATAATTTCTTTATCAGTTGATCTTGGAATAGCTTCGGAAAACGGTGTCAAAAAAATTGATGGAATTCCCTTTCTAATTATTTTCAAAATGTAAATCATCACAATTATATACAAAAATACTTAATTTTTATTCATGGGTAAGCGTAAGGTCTTAAACGAAAGTGCATTAAAAGAAATTCGATTACCAGAAGAAGGAGAACTGCTTGGAAGAGTGATGAAATTACTTGGCAGTGACCAAGTACTGGTTAAATGTACTGATGACATTACAAGACGGGGCAGAATTCGTGGAAAATTAAAACGAAGAATTTGGATTCGTGATCATGATATAGTCATAATTGCACCATGGGATTTTAAGTATGATGAAAGGGGTGATATTATTTGGAGGTTCACACTTAGTCAAGTTGATTGGTTGAAAGATAACAAACATATCCCAAAAGATTTCTGAATTAAAAATATTTTCTGCTTGGTATGAATTAAAAATGTTTTTTGAGAATTTTGATGATAACGGTTATTTTTTTAATGTCAGTAACAAGTCAAAACAAAGAAAACGTCTTCTACCTGATGGATTTAAAAAAAATAAAACAGTTAATGAGGTTTTAGATAAATCAACTGTACTAACAATATATGGTATGATAAAAGATAAAACAATTTCTTATGTTAACGGTGTTATCCGTGCTGGAAAAGAATCTGTAGTATTTTGGGCAGTATCTCCAGATAAACATAATGTTGCGCTGAAAGTTTATCTAACTTCAACTTCAAGTTTCAAAAAACGTTCTCCTTACATTATAGGCGATCCACGATTTTCTAGAATAAGAAAAAATACAAGAAGTTTGGTTTTTCTCTGGGCAAAAAAAGAATATAAAAATTTAATGCGGTGTATTGAAAGTGGACTTGTAGTAGTTAAACCAATAGCAGTAAAAAAAAATGTTCTTGCCTTGGAATTTATTGGAACAAACGGTGTACCAACAAAAACTCTTATTGAATCCCAAATTGATGAAAAAGATTACAAATCAGCCATATCCTTAATTGAACAACTTTACAAGCAGGCGAAACTTGTTCATTGTGATTTTTCAGAGTATAATATCTTTAAAACGAAAAAAGGTTTAATTTTATTTGATCTTGGATCAGCTGTTGACTTGGAACATCCAAAAGCTCAAGAATTCCTCAAAAGAGACATTAATAACATCACAAGATTCTTTGTAAAAAGGGGGTTAACTGTGGAAAATCCAATTGATATCTTTAACAGAATAACACATGAGCTTTGAAAAATTAATAAGGATACCAGACGACCGAATAGGAGTTTTAATTGGTAAATCTGGAAATACAAAATCTGAAATTGAAAAAAAATGTTCAGTATCGTTAGAAATTGATAGCGATTCTGGAGAAATTTACATTCGTGGTTCTGGAAACATAACTGACATCCAACCGTTCAAGGCGATGGAAATTATCACAGCTATTGGTCGTGGATTTTCACCAGAAAAAGCTATGTTGCTACTAGCGGAGGATAATATTTTACATGTTATGAATTTGCAGGATTTTGTAGGAAAATCTACAGATCAGATGGAACGGATAAAAGGACGAATCATTGGAGAAAAAGGAAAAGCACGTACAAACTTGGAAAATCTTACTAGCACATTAATTTCTATTTACGGAAAAACTGTTTCTATTATAGGACCACCAAATCAACTAAAAAATACTATCGATGCAATTTCATCTCTTTCTAGTGGGAGTATGCATGGTTCTGTTTACAGTAAGTTGGAAGCTGTAAAACGACGTGAAAAACTAGAAAAATTGCAATTATGGGAAAATCAGGATGTCTTCTAAAGAATCTTTTACACAGATCTCTCCCAGTGAATTTTTTTATCGTAATAGAGACCTTGCAGGCTTTAGTAATCCAACAAGGTCACTTTATACTGCAGTTCGTGAATTCGTTGAAAATTCTCTTGACGCATGTGATCAAAAAGGAATTTTACCCGACGTTCACATGTCGATAAAAGCGGTTGATGTAGAAAAGCCTGACCCAAAACAGTATATCTTGAGCGTTAAGGATAACGGTCCTGGAATTGAGTCAAAGCATGTTCCTTTGGCATTTGGTACAGTCCTGTATGGTTCAAAATTTGGTCTAAAGCAGGCAAGGGGAATGTTCGGATTGGGTGCTACAATGGCAATTCTTTACGGCCAAATTACAACAAACAAGCCTTTAATTGTGAAGAGTAGTGCAGATGGAAAAATTCAGGATGAATATGAAATGTTATTGGATATACAGAAGAACAAACCTGTGATACTAAAACATGAAACAAAAGAAGTCACAAAAACTGGTCTGTCAGTTAGTATACGTTTAGAGGGTGATTACTCAAAAGCAGGTACAAAAATACGCGACTATGTCTATCAAACCTCATTGATAACGCCATATGCAACAATTACTTTTGATGATCCAAAGGGGGACAAGTACAGGTATACGAAAGTTGTCAGAACAATGCCACCATCACCAACAATCATCAGACCACACCCACATGGAATTGACGTTGAAACAATTCGACGAATGCTGTTAGACACCCATTATCAAATTCCGGCGGTTGATGACAATATGATCTCAAAAGTTAGGAAAGAGCTAGGATTAGCCAACAAAAATCTTAGTCACTCGGAAATAATGGATAAGACACAAAAAAAATGGAAAAGTTTGACACGACCTGTTCGTATAGTAATGGCTTTGATGTCATTTTTAAAAATGGATTTTGAAAAATTAAGCAAGACTACCATTGAAGAAATTGATATAGGAAACAAGAAATTAACCTATTGGGATTTTGGTGAATCACAGTCTATTTCAGTCGATATGGATCCTGAAAATTTTTACTATAAACAACTGGCAAACACCGTACAAGGTGAAACATTAACCTCATTTTTGACGAAACGTTTCCAAAGGGTAGGACCAACCACAGCTTTAAAGTTTGCTAAATTTGCAAAGTTTAAGCCTGAACACAGAATTGGTACCATGACAAACCTGGAGCTTGTAAAACTTACTGATGCACTACAATCCTTTGATGACTTTTTGGCCCCTGATCCAAGTTGTTTGGCTCCACTAGGCGAATCTCCACTAGAAAAAGGCATGGAGCGATTTTTTGAACCAGATTTTCTTGCGGTTGTCCAGCGTGGAGCTTCTGCTTATTCAGGATTCCCATTCATCATCGAGATGGGAATAGCATATGGAGGAAAAATTACTAGCCGTGGAATCAAGGTTTATCGTTTTGCTAACAGAATTCCTCTTCTTTATGATGAGGGAAGCGATGTGGTTCTTAAGGTTGTAAATGACACTGACTGGTCACGCTATAAAGTAAAGGGTGATCCACCGTTGGTGATTGTATCACATATCTGTTCTACGCGAATTCCATACAAAACAGTAGGAAAAGAAAATGTAGCGGACAGACCTGAAATTGAACGTGAATTAAAGCTTGCGTTACTATCCGTATCTAGAAAATTATCTTCATTCATGTCTAAAAGAGGTCAAGCTGAGGCTGCTATAAAGAGAAAAAATCTTTATTCAAAATACATCCCATTAATAGCACAGTTTTGTACGGAGCTTGCTGGCAAAAAGAAAGAACCCGATTATAAGAAAATGATTGTGGAGGAACATACAGTTGAAGAAAAAATCTAAGAAAAAAATTTCAGACGATAAGCAGAATATACTAGCTGATCTTTTAAGAAAACACGGTACACAAATTTATGATGATCTTGACAAAGGAAATTTTCCAAAATTTTCAATTCCAAGCCGTTCAGTAAGCAATATTGTATATGATAAAAAACTACGACAATACATACTTGGAACAAATATGGCAGTTAGAAGTTCTAGAAATACATCTCAGCTTCGTTCGTTTACACAATTAATGTGGCTGCATTTTTTGCTAATAGACTTACAAAAGAAAAAAAATCTTCGACCCTCCGAGATGTATATTATTCATCTCAGGCTTTTGAAATTGATTTTGAAGATCAGGGTGAATCTGACAACATAATAGTTGACCTTGAGGCGGTGCTCACAAAACCAAGAGAATCTTTTCATGTATTTCCAGAAGAACGAAGCAGCGTGTTTGGGGATTTAACAATAGAATACACTGTTCCCGGATATGAGGGGAAAAAAATGAACTTGTCTGACCACCCTGATGGCTATGCCATAGGTCCAAGTTTGACCACTTCAGAATTATTAGAAACAAGTGCCGAAGTTGTAATTGCGGTTGAGAAAGGTGGTTTGTTTACCAGATTTATTGAAGAACAAGTCGACAAAAAATTTAAGGCAATTATAGTCGACACTGGCGGTCAGGCTCCTCGTTCAACTAGGACACTTTTAAAAAGACTTCATGATGAATTGAGTCTTCCCGTTGTTATTTTAACGGATGGTGATGTGTACGGCGAACATATCGCGATGGTAATAAAATCAGGCTCTGCCAATGCGGCACATCTAAGGGAGCTTACTGTCCCAGATGCAAAATGGGTTGGTGTATGGGCTACTGATATTGAAAAATACAAACTTCCTACCATACCAATGACAGAATCTGACATAAAGAGATGTTATGACCTACAGAAAGATCCGAGATACCAAGAAGGTATTTGGAAGAAAGAACTTGAAGTATTCCTAAAAATTAAAAGAAAGGCAGAACTTGAAGCATTTTCAAAGTATGGCCTAACAAACATAACAGACAAGTATCTACCATACAAACTTGAATTGGCGAAGAGTCTTTAGTTTATTTTAAGTGTTAACACGCCGTTTCTGTACTTGAAATCAGATATCTGCATTTCATTTGAATTCTCAATTACAACTTCTTTTGAAAAACCACCAGAGCCACGAACGTGTAAAATTCCATCAATGAGTCTTACCATAATTTTATGATCAGGACCTGGAACTTCAGATACAAAAACAAATTGTTTATCTCCCTTAATCAGATCATAAACCCAATTCTTTGCCTCTGCTTCTCTAGCTATGAATTTTGGTTTTTGATCTTTTGTCATTTTTTTAAGAATATGAACCCAATAAAATGTGGTAATTGCAGCCACGCCTATTAAAATAAAATTTGCAAAATTACTATCAGACTTTAAAGACATTACATAAATAACTCCAATAACAACAAGCACGATAATGGGTATTATAAAATTCAGCGATTTTTCATTAGTCGATATAGCCGTTTTACTAAACTTTGACAATTACTAACGAAATTCTTTTACCAAATATAAAGCATTTTTGAATAAACATGTCATGAACTATGAAAAAATTAAGAAAGATCTAATATCGGAAATCAAACTTAGTGAAAATCAAGCTCAAGTGTTTTTACTAGTTGTTATGAAGGGAAAAATGTCAGTTAGCCGAATTGCAGAACTTTCAGATATGGCTGTTGATGAAGCTAAAGAAACGTCTCAAAAACTTGTTGAATTAGGTGGTTTTATAGATATGCCTAAAACTGAATATGAAGCGATGCATCCGAGGTTTACTGCAGTAAATATGTACAGAAGAATGTGTGAACGAGAAAATATTGATTTTAAAAAAAATGTAGTTGTTGACAATATTGGTATCGCGTTAGAAGGTTCATACGATGATGCAAGGACTAAATATAACAAAATGTCGTAGAATTCGTATGGGTGAAATTTACAAGTGTTGTGAAAACCCTCAAATCACATATCTAGCCCCTGTTAATATTAACATCAACGAGAGAACTATAGGTAGTGTAGATGTTTGGCGTTGTGCTGCCTGCAAAAAAAAATTTTGTGAAGAAAAACAACTAGGAATAGAATCAATAACTGAGACTGTTGGGATGCCAAGAATAGAAGATAATGAAAAATGGGCGGTAATTATAAGCGCAATTCAAAAGGGACAAGACAAATGGAAACTTGTAAAATTAAAACAAAATGGAATTATAAAATATGAAACAACTGATGAAAAAATTTTAGATCTTAAAATGGAGGATTATAAGATAGTTGACGATTATCATAGCAGTTTTCTGGTAGAAGATCACTTGAACAGAGCAGTGGAAATCTAGATTTTCTTGAACCTGAAAGTACACGTAAGCAGTGTTGATGGTTCACAAATGGCTGCAAAAATGAATGGAACATTTGAACTTGATGATAATATGTTCGAGTTTTCAGCAATAGCATTTGGACGTATAGGAGGGCAAAACATTGGAGTAGAAGAATCTGAAGAAATGAAAAATAAACTCCAAGAAAAAGGATATGAT
>JAYGCB010000122.1:0-2904 GCA_046583565.1 Candidatus Nitrosopelagicus sp.
CCCACATGCTTTATCATGTCCACCACCAGAACCACCAAGTTCAGTAGATATAGAAGACACTAATCTGCCAAGGTGTACTTTGCATGAACGAGAACCTCTTACTGAAACAGCATATATTCCATGATCAGTTCTTTCCTTATACGCAATACCGACATGCTTTCCTGAAAGCCCAAGTACAAAGTTTACAGCGCCACTTGCTCCAGAATCAAGTATTTCCATATAGGCTAAGTTTTTTAAAATTTTCATTGATTCCTTAACTTTTGATATAATCTCAGCAAGTTTCCCAACTTGAATTTGAGCAAATTCAAATGTATTCGGAATTTCGTGAGGATATTTCGATTCACTTAATTCATCAACCAAATATAAAAGATAATCAAGATCTTTTTGGTGTCCTACGATATTATAAGTTAAAACAGTAGCATTGATTAATGCAAATTGCCTGTCATACATCTGTAAAAGTTTTGTAGCTATAGGCCTTTCTTCCATGTAATCAGTTATTGCCGCACATGTAGCAATAAACGAAGAATGCTCTGGTAATTTTTTCCTAAATGCATCATACACAAGGGTTGCAGTACATTCAGTTGTATTATGAATTAGTTTCACTTTAATTTTTTTGAGTTTAGTAATAACCTTTGAATCAAGGTCGTGGTGATCTATGTATGTCACAGAAATGCGTTTTTTAATTAATTCAGCAAGTAGGGATACAAAAGGATCTGTATTTTGTTTGTTCAACCCCAGATCACAAATAAATAATTTTTTTAAGGATTGATCATTACGTAATAATTCTAATGCGTCCATCATCCCAGGATAGTCAACAAGCACACAATCTCCACCAAATACTTGTTTAATTAACGCCGCAGAAGAAATACCATCTGCATCTTCTTTATGCGAAACACAAATGATTTTTGTTCTTCTTGATTTCGTAGTGTTTACCAATGTTTTTTTTTGCACTGATTTTTTAATTAATTTAATTGGCATATTTGCGATACGTCAGATCAACCCTCATTTAAATCAAGAATGGTAATTTACTATTTTTTTTTAAATTTGTTTATTTTGATATCAGGTTTTTCAGACACTTGTTCGATTGAAGTACAAATATCATAAAACCAAACCCCATCAAGCTGAGTGTTTATGTCGATTTGTTGTATCTCTGCTAATTTTTTAGGATCCCCCTCAATAATGATTTTATCTATAATTTGCATTAATTTGCGCTCTTCTGGTGACATGTCAATTTAGCTAAAAATCACGTTATAATTTCATGAATTAACAGATTAGACAAAATACTGAATTTTCAAAACGTAGTTGAAGTAGAAAATTTAAAAATGCAATTTTCATAAGTAAATTATGGATACAAAAAACATTGGGCTGAGAAATATTGAGGTTGCTGACACAAGAATCTCATTTATTGATGGGCAAAAAGGTAAGCTGATTTACCGTGGTTTTGATATTTTGGATTTAACTAAAAACTCCAACTATGAAGAAACTTGTTACCTTCTATTACATGATGAATTACCAACTAGAGATGAATACGATGATTTTAGAGCCAATCTATCCAAGGCAAGAACTATTCCAAAGCAAATGCAGATTAATATGGGCAATTGGCGAATTGATGCAGATCCGATGGATGCCTTACAGGCATTTGTTGCAGCTTTTGGTGGTTACTATGATGAAGAGTTTTCAAGTAAAGACGCAAGTTATGAAAGGGCTATCAACCTTATAGCTAAGATTCCTACAATTATTGCCAGTTGGCAAAGAATTCGTAGCAAGCAGGAGATTGTACATCCAGATTCAAATCTTAACCACGCGGCCAATTTTTTATACATGTTAACTGGTGACAAACCAGAACCGGAAATAGAAAAAATATTTGACGTTTGCCTAATTCTACATGCAGAACATACTCTTAATGCCTCAACATTTGCTGCTAGGGAAGTTGCATCAACACGTGCACATATGTATTCTGCTGCCAGCGCTGCAGTAGGGGCATTAAGTGGAGAATTACATGGAGGTGCTAATTATGAAGTAATGAGAATGCTTCTTGAAATAGAGAATGAGGATAACGTCGAATCCTATATCAAAGAAAAATTTGCTAGGAATGAAAGAATTATGGGGATGGGTCATGCTGTATACAAAACTATAGATCCAAGATCACAAGTTCTTAAGGAATTATCAAAACGTCTGTCAGAAAAAACTGGGCAGCCATGGTACAATATAACAAACAAAGTGGAACAGACTACAGTGGACATGATGAAAAAAACTAAGGGAATAGAAATTTTTCCAAATGTAGATCTTTATAGCGCTTCAGTTTATTATATGCTAGGCATCCCAATGGATCTTAACACGCCAGTTTTTGCTATGTCAAGGGCTGCTGGATGGGCAGCACATGTAATTGAGGAAAAATTTGCAGAAGCAGCACCAAAACCAATGTTATATAGACCAAAGGCTGTATATGTCGGAAAATATGCTGGGCCACAAGGCATTGATTATGTTCCTATAGAAAAAAGAGTAAAAAAATAAAATAAGTGTTAATTTCGAGAATTAAGCCAATCCTTTGCTTTTGAATTAACATCATGCTTGTATAAGATTTCAAAAACCATATCATAAAATGAGAGTCCCTTTTTTTGTGCCTGCCCATCAAGCCATTTAATGCCATCTGATAACTCAGGATCATGCTCAGAAAATTCTACAAGTTCATCTACCATATTAGTAAAAAATGTATGAGATTCTAGCATGAACAATTCTTTAAATGTTGATCATTAAATCATAAATGCAAAATATATAGACAAAAAACACCCTTTTGATTGACAGTTGGAGCACAAATTATTCCTTGATGGAACTAAAACTAAAATTTCATGGATAGTTCAAACTGGCAATCAGATTACGAAGGAGTTTAGGGTGCACCCACCA
>JAYGCB010000123.1:0-5017 GCA_046583565.1 Candidatus Nitrosopelagicus sp.
AAAAAGGCTGAAGCAAAGAAAAAGGCTGAAGTAAAGAAAAAGGCTGAAGCAAAGAAAAAGGCTGAAGAGGCTAAAAGAAAAGAAGAAGAGGCTAAAAGAAAAGAAGAAGAGGCTAAAATAACTTACGAGGAAGAATTAGAAGAACAACTTACTGAAGAAGAGATCACTGGTTTCCAAATAGATAAAACTAACATGGATAGATTGGCCAATAGAGTTTGTGAAATCATTATTAGTTATGGAACTGATGGTATGCTTCAAACTGAACTTTGGAAAAAATTAAAACTTTCAAGCCGAGATGGGTCTCGTTTGGCATTAAAATTAGAAAGACTTGGAATGATCACCCGAGAAAAAATCTTAGAAAAGGGACGGTGGACTTACAAACTTATAATTAGAAAAGCACCAGTAAGCACAATATCGATTGAAGACGCACCATGTTTGGTATGTCCTGTGGAAACAAAATGTGCTCTAAATAATGATATAAGTCCAAAAACCTGTCAATATATTGAGGATTGGGTTTTTGTAGAATTAAAAACTAATAAATCAAAATGAAATTAATCGATGCAAGAAAAGATCACTACAGAAAACTTGCTCATGAGGAAGGTTACAGAAGCAGATCTGCTTACAAGCTAATAGAACTCAATAAATCATATAGAATACTTGGTCCCGGTCATTTTGTTTTAGATTTGGGTTGTGGACCAGGAGGTTGGACACAAGTTGCATCTAAAATTGTTGGTAATAAAGGAAAGGTGATGGGAATTGATACGTCTTTTGTGGAAGAAATTCCTGGCGTTTATATGTTAAAAGCTAATATTAGTGATAATATCATCGAAGAGATTTTTTTATTTTTTAATAAGAAAATAAATGCTGTTATATCCGATCTATCTCCACAAGTAACTGGTAATTGGTCCGTAGATCATTCTATTCAAATTTCGTTAAATTATGATGCTGCAAAAATAATGGAGCAGGTTCTAGCGAAAAAAGGAAATGCTATTTTCAAAATTTTTGATGGAGAATATTCAAATGAATTTTATGAGTATCTAAAAAAAAATTTTTTGAAAATTAAGTTAACAAAACCAAAATCTAGCAGAAAACCAAGCAGTGAATTATACTGTATATGTCTTGGATATACTGGTTAACTTTGGAATAATTTTATTATATTATCGATTCTACAATCTGTTCTAAACCCTGTAGGATTTAATGAAGTTGGACTCGCTAGGAAACCCTCATCTTGGAGAATTTTTATCGCATTTTTCATTTTAAGAGGTGCACTCTGCATTTTAGACGCAATTTCATCAAGTGTGTAATATGTTGGAGGCATTTCTGCTTCTAATGTACATTTTTCTAATATTGACATACATTTTTTTCTAACTACAAATTTTGGTATTTGTTGTATCATATCTATTATGAATTTTTTATTAAACATATGATCTACCCACAACGGGCCAGCTATCTCTAACTGAGAATTACAAGCTTCACAAATTTTCTTTTGATTCGTAACACAATTTCTATTACCACAAGATCTACAATGTGTGATATACCCCTGATGTTCATCTTGGTCTATTCTGTTTAAAATTTTAACATATATTCTGTAATAATGCATATTGTTCTCAACAAACTGTGGAATAATTTGAACATCTAGCCTTCTGGCAACAGTGTCTAAACATCCAAGAATTAATCTAATTGCAATTTCATTAGAATATTCTGTTTTTATAGGCGTACCATGATATTTCCTTTTACAAGCGTTTTTTGCTAAACCGTGTAACACCTGTAAATCTGTTGCCGTCACGGATAGTAATCCATTATGCATAGTAGCTCTAATTGCACAGTCAAAATATTTTACCGGAGAACCAAACGGGTCTACATCCACAATTGAGCCCCTTTTTTCTTTCTTTGAATATGTGCTAAAAAAATGGCATATCTCATTTTCAGAAACTTCAAAATTTGATATTTTGTTCAAATTTGCCGAGTTTTGCGCAATTTTAAGTGCTTCAGAATTAATATCGTTAGCAATTACTTTTTCAACATTAGGTATTTCTTTTGCAACTCTAAGGGATCTTGCACCTAGACCTGTCAACCCATCTAGAAATACCAATGGTTTATCAAAATTTTCCCAAAATGCTGAATAAGCTAGAATTGAAAAATCTCGGTTCAATTCTGCCACGGGATTGAAAAATGCTGGTACTTTAGGAGGTGCTTTATCTTTCAATGATTTTTCTGGGACAAGAATTTTTGTACTACCCTCTGTTATTTCTACCAGTTTTTCTTCTATTCTTTGCAATAGATTTCTTGAATTCTTTTTACCTATAATGGTTAATACTCATAAAAATTGAAAAATTTTATGTTAGTATGCGGGGTTGATGATGCCGGAAGAGGTTCCGTTCTGGGCCCGTTAGTTATTGCTGGAATTGTTATAAAACGAACAAAAATTAATCAATTAAAAAAGCAAGGTATTCGTGATTCAAAGAAGCTAACTCCTTTAGCAAGAGAACGACTTTATAAAAAAATTATCAACATAGTTGATGATTATTATGTAACAAGGATTTCTCCCAAAATAATCGACAAAAGCGTTTTTAATCACTCACTTAATCATCTGGAAGCACGATATATGGCAAAGGTAATTTCAAAATTATCTCCCTCTATTGCTTTTGTTGATTCATGTGACGTAAACCCTCATAGATTTGGGAAGGAAATTTCAAAACTCACTTTCCGTTCAAAGATAAAATCATACCATCATGCTGATAGTAAATTTGTGGTAGTTTCTGCCGCATCTATACTCGCAAAAGTTTCGCGTGACAGAGCAATTACCAAATTAAAGAAGAAATACAATATTGGCAGTGGATATCCATCAGACCCAAAAACTAAAGCTTTTGTAAAAAAATCAATAAAACGAAACGAGTCTCTTACATTTATACGAAAAAGTTGGAAGCCAGTACAAATCTTGATGAAAAATAAAAAATCATCCTAAAAATGTTGCTACAACCATCGCATGATCTTTATCGTATGGTTGTAAATCAATTATTTGTTTAATTTGAAAATTCTGTTCCAGCTTTTTTATCTCATTTTCAATAACTTTCCTTGGCTCTTTTGTGACATCTATACTTCTAGTTTTTATCACTAAAAACATGTAACCTCCAGATTTTAGATACAATTTACAGTTTTCAATCGCTATGTTTGTTTGATCAGGCTGCGCAATATCTACATATACAATATCGACTTTCTTATAAACTGAGAAAAATTCTTCCGGTTTTCTTGCATCCTGAATAATCGGTACAATATTTTTTCTATATGATGCAACTCTGTCTAAAAAATCTCTAGCAACTCTACTAGCATGTTCTATTCCAAATATGGTTCCATTTTGTCCAACAATGTCTGAAATATGACTAATAGTGGTACCAGTTGATACACCAAGGTATAATACGTCAGATTTTTGTTTAAAAGGGAAATCTTTCAAATCATTGATTATCGCAGCTGCTAGTTTACTTCTGAACGGATTCCAAATTCTATATTCTACTTCCTTCACTGTTAGTAATTTTTCGTTGTAAACTTGATTTCCAGGTATCAAGTTTTTAGTCGCTAATTTTTTTTCCCCTTCTACTTGAAACCAGAAAGTATTTTGTTTATCTTCCAAAATTCTTCCGTTTTCGTTTCATAAATCGTTTAGATTTTTTTCTTTTTACATGTGGCTCTGGTTTTGGTTCTTTTTTTGTTGGTTGACTGTATTTTTTTCCAATCTCCTGCACTCTTATGTTTAGTTTGTCCAACAGAGTTTGGTTTAGTCCATCCCCATAGACATCAACTCTAGCAGCAATGGCTGCCTTTCCCGCAACTGCTCTGGCAATCTTTCCTCTTTGCCATTTAGGGGCGGCATGTACGATTGCATGTTGGAAAAGAATTCCATGCTTAGGTGGATTTGCACCAGTTTTCAAAGATCGGAACAGTGCTTTTTCTGCACCCAAAATTTGAATCGTGCTTGCTGGCATGCTAGATAATCTCTTTAAACTTCCTGCGTGAGCCAAAATTCTAGCTCCTACAGCAGCTCCAAGAACTGCAGTAATATTTGGTAATTCTGCAGCCATCTGTTCTTCAATATGTTCTTCGATAGTTTTCCTTAACTCAAAAAGATCCAAAATTTGTTTCGCCAAAGTTTGTACTATACCAAGGTTTTTTTCTGTTATATCACCCCCTCTACTTTTCTCTTTTACTAATGAGAGCATTTCTACTTTTGATTCAGGAAATCCTGCATTTTCAAAATTTTCTTTTGAAATATTTTCTCGTTTACCAGCTAAGACTATTTGTGAGTATCCGTTTACGCTGTCTATTAAATTATCAAGTTCTGGAAAGTGCAAACCGTACCATTCTCGCATTCTAGAACCCATACTGTTTATCATCCTATCAGTTTCATCCAATGTATTAATTGCCTGTGTAATATGTAGGTCTGGACTTTGTGACACTTCAGTAATTTTTGAGGATGAAAGTTGCATAGCAAATTCACGAAGTTTTTCCATTGCCTCATTTTCATCTTTTGCAAACCCTGAATCAACCAAAATTTTTGGCTTTGATGATTGTATTGTATCAGTTTGTTGGTTACTCATTAATTGCACATCTATTGATTTTTTTTTCAAAATATCTAACAGCCCATGGTCATTTACAATTACTAACTCATCATTTGTAAGAAATTTTCCAATCTCGGTAAGTTTTGCCTGACCTTTTTTAACTAAAACATATTCTTCAGCTGGATTTTCAAAATGGAATGTTTTCACACATTTTTGGTTATCTAAAACTACTATTCCTAATTCTGTAAGTATAGTTGAATACATCATAAAAACTGGCATTTTGTCCACATTAAAAAGTTGGCAAAAGAATTTGATAATCAACTATTATATGAGAATGGAGAGAAAATATTCAAGGTGAAACCTACACTCTCTACCTCAATAGGAACACTAACACTAGAGAGACCAACAATTCTTGCTTCTGGCATTTTGGGAATATCACTTGATGTTTTTGAACGTCTATACCA
>JAYGCB010000047.1:0-12434 GCA_046583565.1 Candidatus Nitrosopelagicus sp.
ACCACAGCAAGAACCACAGCAAGAACCACAGCAAGAACCACAGCAAGAACCACAGCAAGAACCACAGCAAGAACCACAGCAAGAACCACAGCAAGAACCACAGCAAAATAAGCATGAAGAAAAATCTGTAGAATCAAATCAAACAACTGAATCTGGAAATATGATTTTCATAGGAACAAAACCAATCATGACGTATGTAACGGCAGCATTAACACGGCTACCATCTCTATCTATTGTTACAATAGTAGCACGCGGAAAACGTATCACGCAGGCAATTGATATTTCTCAAATGATTGTTAAACGAATGAATGAAGTTGGTTTTGCAATTGATGACGTTCGTATATTATCCGATTCGTTGGTATCTAGAGATGGTCAAAAACGTAGTGTTTCAAAAATTGAAATTGACGTGAAAAACACTTCAAAGAATTAAATGAATAAAGCACTAGTCTAAAATAAATTAATAGGCACAAAACAAGTGGTCAATGTTTGCTCATCTGTACATACTGCTACTAAGATCTCTACTTTCTGTTTCTACCTGCTCCATCTCTTGCTCGATTTGTTTTGCCTGTTTTTCTAACAAGGAAAGATTACATGAAATTCCCGGTACCAGCTTTGATAAACCATCACATAGACTATATGCAGCTCTCAAATCAGGCGCATCGCTTTTAGAACCAACCAGTAATACAATTACGTTCTGAGCATTCGTCATTCCCTCATTTAGTAGTACACCAGGAATCCCCGGAATCGCTGCATTTTCCACAATTTTAATTCCCGAATCAACAAGCTTTCCTCTTGCATCCCCAGTTGAGGCAATCCCCATTATTTCTTGAGAGTCTGATCTGATTGTGATACTGCTAATAATTGTAGAACACTTTTTTTCACTAGCCCAATTTAACATCATTCTTGCTACATTTCTGTGTAAAGAAACATCAAGAACTATGTATGATGAAAAGATTGCAGCTTTAAGGTCGTTGTTTACAAAAATTCTTGTAGGATAGTTTGGTGCACCATTTTTAATAATGCTGATTGGTGGAAAATAATCAGAATCAATAGTTGCAGCCATTTGAAAGTTGGATGTATTGATAATTAATTCCGTTGCTATGGCACTTGTTAATCCAGTTGACGGAAATCCGTTTATGATGAATCCGTTTTCAACGTTAATTGATGACGTTTCTTTTATTCTAATTTCTTGATTCATGATTTTGCATTTTACAATCAACTATTATAATATTCTTCATACTAATCTTGATAACAATGCAGAATATAAAAATGGTAAAACTGTTGTTATCTCTGCATGGACCGTAGTTTGTTTTGCATTTTGCGTTACCTTACCCCATGAGATTGCTTCCCGAACCAAAGCACCACTTAAACTTCCATCAAATTCTTGCGCTGTGGTAATGTACACGGCAAAGTCTAAACCATCTCTATATTGGTTCCACCACAGTGTGTGGTGTTTTGAAATTCCTCCTCCAAGCATTAACGCACCTGATTTTTTTGCCTTAAAAATTAAACCTGAAAGTACGTCAGCATCTTTAGTGATATTTAGTTTAAAGTCTGCATGTTTTTGTGTAAACATCCATATTTGACTACCTACGGCACCGTCCATAATACCTGGAACTATAACCTTTATTTCATTTTTTGATGCCCAGTAAAGAAACGAATCTTCTCCCAAGTGGTCACCAATCATTTTGCAAATATCTTCTGTGGACATTTCTCTAGTTCCTTTGTTATATTCTTCTTCTAGAAATGATTGCATCTTTTCTTCAATGAGTGGTCCATAACTATCCATTGGAACTAGAACATTGCCCAATCTATGGATGTTTTTTTCTGCCAGTGTTACATCATCTAAAGTGAATGAACCTTCATTATAATTTGAGAAATGTCTAGCAATATCATGGTCTAACGCTCCACATGTTGTTATTACAGTGTTGAACCATTTGTTTTTTATCATGTCTTTTATTATTCCCCTTAATCCTGTGGATATGATAGCACCTACAAATGACAAAAATTTTAGACAGTCATTGTCTTTGATCATAACAGTTAGCACATCAAGACCGTCAGCTAAATTACGTGATTCAAAACCACCAGATTTTGACATCTGTTCAAAAATTTTCTCTAGAGAAGATTCTTTAGTGATGGAAATATCTTGTATTGGTTTGCCTAGCTGGATCATAAGTTATGGTTGCTACACGCGTATAAAATTCTGACTTTAGAAAGAAGAGCATCTGCAAAGCCTTAAAACAACCGTATAAGACATGACACGAGTGACAGAAAAAATTAAGGTGGCTTTGGTTGGAATCGGTAACTGTTTTTCTGGTTTAATCCAGGGAATTGAATATTATAACCAAAACCCTTCTCAAAAAGTAACTGGTATTATTCATGAGAAATTACAGGGTTATACAATAAATGACATTGATTTTGTAGCAGGTTTTGACGTTGGTGAAAATAAGATTACCAAGTCAATCAACGAGGCAATTTACGAGTATCCAAACATGGTTGACTGGATTCCAAAAGATAAGATGCCAAAGACCGAGGCCAAAGTTTACGAAAGTCCTGCACTGGACGGAGTGGGTATTTGGGTAGAAAATAGAGTCAAACCAATTCAAAGTGGGAAAAATACGGAAGAACTGGAAAAAGAGATTAAAAACACCCTAAAAGAAACTGGAGTCGAAGTTATTGTATCATATTTGCCAGTAGGCTCTGAGAAAGCAACTCAATTCTGGGCACAAGTCTGCCTTGATACAAATATTGCATTTGTTAACTGCATGCCTGCATTCATAGCCTCTAACAAAGAATGGGCACAAAAATTTACGGATAAAAACATCCCGGTTATTGGTGATGATATAAAAGGTCAGGTGGGTGCTACGATTGTTCACAGAACCCTTGCTCGACTCTGTAATGACAGAGGTACAAAGATTGAAAATACATACCAAATCAACGTTGGGGGGAATACCGACTTTCTAAATATGAAAGAACAGGAACGGCTTGTTAGTAAGAAAATATCTAAAACTGAAAGCGTTCAGAGTCAGCTGGATGAGCGTCTTCCCGATGACCAGATTTATGTCGGTCCTTCCGATTTTATTCCGTTTTTAGCCAATACCAAGCTCATGTTCATGAGGATAGAAGGAAAACAATGGGCAAACATCCCATTCAACATGGAAGTTAGGCTAGAGGTTGACGATAAAGCAAATTCTGCAGGCATTGTTATTGATGCAATCAGGCTTGCAAAAATTGCTCTAGATAGAGGAATTGGTGGTCCAATTATATCTGCAAGCGCTTTTCTTATGAAACATCCTATAGAACAAATGACTGATCCAGAGGCAAAGATTGCATGCGAAAAGTTTGTTGCTGGCGAGGAGTAGGATTTTTTCATAAAATATTCACATTAGTTGTTACCATAGTCAACTAAACTTGGTAGAATTTGATATTCGCTTTGTTAAACTAATTCACACATTGGTTCATATCAAAAGGGTTGATATTTTTGGGTTCAAGTCGTTTGGATTTAAAAACACGACCGTAAACTTTGAGCCTGGGTTAGTATCTATCTCAGGACCAAATGGATCTGGAAAGAGTAACATCTTAGATGCCATAATGTTTGCGATGGGTGAGAATAGACCTAAAACCATGCGTGCACCTAATCTTAGGTCACTTATCCATGATATTGAGGGAAATAGGCATGGTCCTAAGATAACTCGTGTGAAAATTCTATTTGATAATTCTGATAGAAAGATTCCAGTTAATTCTGATAATGTAACGGTTACACGTGAGATGACTGATCATGGTGAAAGCACCTATTATCTTGACAGTAAAAAGATCAATCGATCACGCATCATAGATTTATTTGATATTGCGAATGCCGGACTTAATCAGTTAAACGCAGTCCAGCAGGGGACTGTAACTAGAATTTCTGAAATGAACAATGAGGAAAAAAGAAAAACCATAGAAGATCTGATAGGACTCTCGTTTTTTGATGAAAAAAAAGTCGAATCTGAGAAGCAACTAATCGCGGCTGATCAGCGATTAGAAGTTGCGATGGCTACTATGGGTGAGGTGAAAAAGCAAATAGACGAATTAGAAATTGAACGAAACCTCAAACTACGTCATAAAATGGTTGAGCGAGAATTACAGCGTTTCAAGGCTATAGACGCAGCATCCAAATTAAAGGTGGTCAAAAGTGAAAAACTGTTAAAAGAGCAGAATTTGGCCTCAAATTCATCCATGAGTACAGAACATGGAAAAACACGTTCTATTCTAGAGGCAGAAATTGGTCAAATAGAATCAGAAAAATCAGCTTTTTCAAAAAAACTGGATGATTATAATAAATTCAAATCCACTATTGATAGAGAACTAAGCACTGAACAGCAGAAATATGGCACCGCTGAAGGCAAATTAAAAACTAGCAAAAAAAGAATTGTTCAGATTACGGGCAGGCTTCCTGAAATAACAACTGAACTTGAAAAAATGAATGAAAACCAAGGCAAAGTAGATTTAGAACTTGAGGAAGTTAAGAAATTTGTCAAAAAAATTGAGAAACAAAAAAAGGTTGTTGATAAAAAAATTGAGAACCTTGACTCTGAACTTACAACTGTTTTAGATCACCAATCAGAAGTATCTGCTAAGAAAAATGAAATTGATATTAAAATACAAAATTTAAAAAATAAATTACATGATGCACGCGTTTCAAAGTCAGAGGCAGAATCTCAGCAAAAAATTATACAAAATAAAATTAATGATAATATTGCAAAAAACAAAATTAGTGTTGAGGAACTACTAAGCCTGGAACAATTATCACACAAGCTCGCTACAATTAGTTCAACTCGTCAATCAACATCTTCAGAAATAAAATCAAAAATCTCAAATTTTTCCAGCCAAAAGACAAAAATTGCAAATGATATTGCTGAATTGGAATTAATTTTACAAAAATCATCCATTGCTGCTAATCGTTACAACGAAAAGATCAAACTTGTTAAGAGTGTAATGCATGAGGATTACACAATATCTCAACTGAAAGATGATTCAAAAAAACTTGGGATTGAGGGATTTGTGTATGAAATACTTTCTTGGGATAAGCAGCATGAACGTGCAGCGTTAGCTGTAGGTTCTGATTGGGTTAAGGCCGTAGTAGTTCCAGATTTTGAAACACTGGTAAGTCTAGCACAAGTCGCACGGGATAGGAAACTTCCAAAGCTTAAGATCATTCCGCTTAACACAATACCTGAATTTCATATGAAGATGCCAAAAACTTCTGGTTTATTGGGAATCTTGTCTGATTATGTTCAGTGTGATAGAAAATATATTCCAATTGCAAAATTTTTGTTTGGAAATGTAATTTTAACTAAAACACGTTATGATGCACACGAATTATCAAAGGTTGGCTACAACGCTGTTTCAATAAACGGTGAATTTTTTGAATCAAAATCAAGTGCTGTTGTTGTTGATATCAACTCTAAAATAACCAAGTTGACAAAAATAATCTCACAGAGTTCATCTGTTGACGGTTTATTCAAAACAATTAACTTGCTAAGCAATCATATACAAAAGAAAAAATCGAATCTGAGGAAAATTGATCAAATTCACCATCATTCATTGGAGCGATTACAACTTGCTGAAACTGAATTTGGGAATGCATCGTATAGCAACTCCAATCTAAAATCCCAAATCAACTCTGCTCGTAAATTAGGCAATAAATTTTCTCAGAGAATTTTGGAACTAAAAAAACAAAAAGAAAACTTTTCCCCAAAAATCATTCATTTCTCATCTACCGTAGAATCTCTTGAACAGAGAATAAAATTAGTGGACCAAAACTATTCTAATAATGAACAGAATAGTATTGCAAATCAACTTAAGCTGCTAAATGATAAAAAATCACTCCTAAATTCTGTTCATAGTAAAATAATGAAAGAACTGAGTGAGGAACAAGCAAAAATATCGGTAGTGGAAGATAGGAAAAGGCTTAGGAAAAATGAACTTTTGAGTGAGAAGTCTTCCATCTCCAAAGAAAAAATAGAATTAGAATCTACTATCATAACCTTCCAGGCTGATATGGGCGTATCTGAACAGGTGCTCGTAAAGTTAAGGGGGAAGGAACAAGAATTAATTTCAACTTCTGGTACATCAGTATCTCAGTTATCGGCATATGATGAAAAACTCGATAAAAGAAAGAGAAAGGAACGTGATATTACAAATGAACTTAACAGACTTGTAAGGGAATCAGATGGACATGACCGTGATCTTAAAGAAATCAAGTCAAAAGAGTCATCACTTAAGAAGATCTTAGATTTGTTTGGATTTGACGAGTCGATAGAAACGTTCTCAGTTGAACCATTTGTTGAGGCGTTAGAAAAAGAGTTCAATGCTCTAACCCCGTCACTTAATGCCATAGCCCCCCAAAAGTATCTAGAAATATCCACAGGTTATCGGACTATGTCAAACAGAAAGAATGACCTTGAGGGAGAACGTAACAGCATATGGGCATTTATAGAATCTGTTGAAAAGGAGAAAAAACAAACATTCCTAGACGCATTTGATACAATCGATAAGGAAATTAGAAAAATATTTACCAAGATGAATGGCGGCAACGCATGGCTTGAGTTGGAAAATGAGGATGATATATTCAATTCAGGAATATCTTATCTTATCCAGTTTCAAAATAAGCCAAAAAGAGAATCTACCTCTATTAGTGGCGGAGAAAAAACTCTTGCGGCAGTTGTCTTTGTTTTAGGATTACAAAAACTAAAGCCTTCCCCATTTTACCTGTTTGATGAGATTGATGCGCATCTGGACGCGCCGAACGCTGAAAGCCTTTCAAAAATTGTAGAAGAGAGGTCACATGGAAGCCAGTTTATCATGGTTTCTTTGAAAGATTCTGTAGTAGAAAAGGCAAAACTAATCTACGGTGTATATCCTAAAAATGGAGTTTCAAATATTGTGATATACAAGGATAAAAGAATGCCATCAATGACCAGTTAATCTATGTCCACGAAACAAGCAACCTTTCTTCCGTCGTTTAATTCAAGTGGTGGAGTTTCCTTACATTTTTCAATTGCATAAGGGCATCTAGCACGAAACCTACATCCAGTAAAAGGATCAATATCAATCGGATCATTAATCCTAATTATTTTTTCTTTGTACAAGTTATCAGGGTTTGGTTCAGAGATTGCATCAATTAGTGCTTGAGTGTATGGGTGCCTTGGTCGCATCAAGACTTGATTTATTGAACCCGCTTCCATAATTTTGCCAAGATACAGTATAATGATATTTTGTCCAAAATATTTCGCAGTTGCTAAATCATGTGTTATGTAGATGAATGAAATATTGTTATTTTTCTGAATTTCCTTCATTAATTCAAGAATTTCAGCACGTATAGAGACATCTAACATAGATACAGGTTCATCAGCAATAATGATTTTTGGTCTCATTATGAGTGCTCTTGCTAGAACAACACGTTGTCTCTGCCCACCTGACAACATATGAGGGTATTTCTCTACTATTTCTTCAGTTGGCTCAAGCTTAACTTCCTTAAGTGCATCCATGATCATTTTTTTTCTTTCCAAATCATTACCAATATTATGAATCTGCAATGGTTCAGACACAATATCTCCAACTTTCATTCTAGGATTAATCGAATCATAAGGATCTTGGTATATCATTTGACATTCCATACGAATTTTCTTCAAACTTTTTGGGTCATTCTTAATTTGTTCACCCTCAAAAACTATCTTACCCGAATCAGGGATAATTGCCATCAAAATAAGTTTAGCAATTGTTGACTTACCTGAACCAGATTCACCAGCAATTACAAGCACATCTCCCCTGTTGAGAGAGAATGTAACATCATCCACAGCTTTTACCATAGAACTTTTTGAACCAAAGATACTTTTTTTGACAAATTGTTTAGATATTCCATGAACACTTAGAATCTCGTCCAACAAACTAGTAATAGATATCTACTATTTCAAGAAATCACAGAATAATTCTGAATTATACCAAAAAGACTTTATTTGGTTACATTTTGGTGCATTCTATGAGTATCAAAACACTCCAAAAGGAGTTGGGTTACACGAAATACATTCTTGGAGAACGGCTTAGTTATTATGAACCAAGTGGAAATAAATCTCAAAAAACATTTGCTCAGGAACTGTCTCATAGTATTAGGCAAAAACAAAAATCAATTAACCCAAAATTTTTCTATGATCAAAAAGGCTCGCAACTTTTTGAAAAGATATGTGTTTTACCAGAATATTATTTGACAAGAACTGAAATTAGTATACTAAAACAAATAGATGGAAAACTACAATCTTATCTTGACGGAAATTTTAGACTTGTTGAATTAGGCAGTGGCTCATCACAAAAAACTAGGCTATTAATTGACATGCTTACAAGATTGCAAAAACATGTTGAATACTTTCCAATTGACATTTCTAAAATTCTTAAGACCAGTTCTGCAGCCCTACAATCTGATTACAAAAAATTACACATAACGGGAATAATTGATAACTATGAGAATGGCTTGGAATTTATGAAAAATTACGATGATATGAAAAATCTAATTGTATTTTTGGGTTCTAGTTTTGGAAACTTTGATCCTGAAAACGGAATCAGATTTTTACAAAAAATCAATTCCTCAATGAAGAAAGACGATCTGTTTTTAGTCGGTTTGGATCTTGTAAAGGATAAAAATGTATTACGTAAGGCATATAATGACTCGCAAGGAATTACGGCACAATTCAATCTCAATGTTCTATCAAGAATTAATTCGGAATTAGGTGGTAACTTTGATACAAGTAAGTTTGCACACCATGTAGTCTATAATGAAAATCAGAATAAAGTTGAGATATACTTGCGTTCTTTGGCAAAACAGACGGTGGAAATACCCAGTGCAGATTTAATTTTGGAAATTGATGAAGGTGAACTTATTCATACTGAAAATTCGTATAAATATACGATTTCACAGATCAAACAAATGTTTACAATGACTGGTTATCAAATTAAGGCTATGTGGAATGATGATAATAGATATTATTGTCTAGTTTTGCTTTCAAAAAATGATTAGACAACCTCTGCACATCTGAATCCTGCAAAAAGCCACCTTTCGTCTAGCCTGAAAAAGTTTCTGTAGCTACCACGTATGGATATTTCTGGAGTTCCAAAAGATCCGCCTCTTAACACTTTTTGATTTGCAAACCATTTGTCATTGTATTCAGAAAAACCCGTCTTAAAGCCAGGATAGCCAGAAAATTCAGAAGATGTCCATTCCCATACATCTCCAATCATTTGATGGCAGCCATAGTGGCTTTTGCCTTCAGGATAGGCACCAATTTCTGTACAATTCCATAAATACGATTCTAATAGATTTGCACGCGTATGATCTGGTGGCTCATCACCCCATGGAAAAATTGATTTCCTTTGTTTTTTTTCGTTCCAGCAAGCGGCTTTTTCCCATTCTGCTTCTGTTGGCAGTCTTTTACCTGCCCATTTACAATATGCATTGGCTTCGTAAAAACTAACATGACAGACAGGCTCGTTTAGATTTATTTTTCGTCTTCCCAAAAAATCACGTGTCATCCATTTACCATCAATACTTTCCCAGTACATGGGAGACTTCCATTGTTCATTTTGTACTTTCTCCCAACCATCTGATAGCCAGTACTGAAAATCACTGTATCCCCCATCATCCATAAATTCTATGTACTGTCTGTTTGTTACTGGATAAGCATCAATTTTGTAGTCATTAAGATAGACATTATGCTCAGGTAATTCAATATCATAGCAAAACTGATCCCCCGAATAGCCCACAGTGTACAAACCACCATCAATCTTGATTGTACTTAACTTCTGTTGTAACGATCTGGGTAACGGATTTCGTGTTGCAGGTCTGTATCTGTCTGCCAAAAGGTGTTGTAAATCATAGACTAAAAGCTCTTGATGCTGACACTCGTGATTTATTGCCATAAAATAAAGTTGCTGTGTTTTTTCATCCAGCAATTTGTTTTGCAAAATGTTAGCAACTTTGTTAGTTATAATATGAAAATATTCAAAAACTTGATCAACAGTGGGTCTTGTTGCTAATCCCCTCTTAGCCTTGTCATGTGGCTCACCAAATTGAAGATAATATGAGTTAAGATACTCATTAAATTCACGTGAATAGAACTCGTAATTTTGTGAAGTTTTGCTCATAAGAATTTCAAGTAACCAACTAACGTGACCCAAATGCCATTTTGGTGGACTTGTGAAAGGAGCAGTTTGTACAACAAAATCATCTTTTTCTAGGGTTTGTACTAGATTTAATGTTCTGATTCTAGTTTCATTAAACTGTTGTAAAAGACTTGATTTTTGTTCTGAAACTGTTGCCATCTTAACTACGTTTTTGATTAGTCATATTATATTTTTGTTTAAGATTGATAACAACTACATTTTTTTGCTTTATGATTAATACATCCAATAAGTTTATGATCCTGGCAACCACAAATAATGCATCTTTTCTTAGAACTAGTCATATTTTTATGGCTTACAATGAGATACGATGGTATAGAACTCATTCATAATACCCTCTAACTGTTCATTAGATTCTGCTTTCATAATTTTTTCCTTAAAATCAAAAGCCCATTTTTGTGTAAATGAATTTAGTGTAACGTCTCCAATAGTTTGAGTCTGTAAACAATCATCAATTTTTTCTATATACTTAGATTTGTCTACCATTGTCATGTTAATAGAGGTAGCAAGTCCAGCAAATGGCTGTGAGCTGAAAATATATGCAGAGGCGGAAAATCCCACTATTGCAATTACAATTACCGCTACAGTAAATTTTACGTTTAGTCCCATACGTATCAGTTATTCAATATCCTCTAGCAAATAGCACATTTGCAGCACCGTTATCTTTACAATAAATGCATGTTTCTACTTTTTTTCCATCATCTGAAGGTATCACACGTAATTCCGCACCAGTTTCTTCTTTAATCTTATCTTCACATTCTTGCTTCCCACACCAGGAACAACTAAGCATTTTACCGTTTTCTAATTCTGCCTTAAATTGTTCATATTGAGATACCGCAGAAATTCTTTCATCAAGAATTTTTTTAGCAGCATCAAACATTTGTTGCTGTATGTTTTCTAGTTCTGCAGCTATCGCTCCAGACAATTTATCTATACTAATACTGTCTTTTGTTTGATTATATCTTCTCGCCATTACCACCTGATTTTTAGCAACATCCTTTGGGCCTATTTCAATTCGGATTGGTATACCTTTAAGCTCCCAATCATGGAATTTGAATCCAGGTGTAACCTGATCTCTGTCATCTAACTGTGTGCGTATTTCAACATCAGTTAGGACATCTTGGATTTTTTTTGCTTCCTGCACAATTTTTCCTCTGTCCTCTTTTGAGTAGTAAATCGGAATAATAACAACTTGAATCGGTGCAAGTTTTGGTGGTAATACCAATCCCCTGTCATCACTATGAGTCATTATCATTCCACCGATTAGTCTCCATGATATTCCCCATGACGTTTGCCATGCAAAAGTTTCAACATTATTCTCATCTAGATATTTTACGTCAAAAGGCTTAGAGAAGTTTTGGCCCAAAAAGTGAGATGTTCCCATTTGAAGTGCTTTACCGTCTGGCATTAGTGATTCAAGTGTGACTGTATAAACTGCACCAACAAACTTGTCCTTCTCACTTTTTTTTCCTGTTACTACAGGTACAGCAATCTCTTCTTCTATAGTTTTTTTGTATATTTTCAAAATCTCCATAACTTCTTTTTCAGCTTCATCTTTGGTAGCATGAACTGTATGGCCTTCCTGCCACAAAAATTCTGACGTTCTAATAAATGGTTTAGTGCCTTTGATCTCCGCCCTTAAGGCTGTATTCCAAAAATTAATTTTTAGTGGGAGGTCCCTCCAACTTTTTATCCATTTAGAATAAAGTGAATACGCAAGCGTTTCAGAAGTAGGTCGGAGTGCAAGTCTGTCACCTAATTCTGATTCTCCCGAATGCGTAACCCAAAAAACTTCAGGGTTAAATCCTTCAAAATGCTCTTTTTCTTTTCCAAGTAATGATTCTGGTATTAATATGGGCAAAAAGCCGTTCCTATGACCAGTTTCTTTAAGTTTTTTATCAAGTGACTCTTTGATTGATTCCCAAATAGAATAGCCATCAGGCCTTAGTACAATTAGCCCCTTTACTGGAGCATAATCTGCTAATTCCGCCTTGATAATTATTTGTGTATACCACTCACTAAAATCTTCATTTTTTGAAACAGTGATACCAACTTCCTTACTCAATTAACATTCCACCATTAATCAGCATAATGAGCTTTTCTAGTGTTTATTAGTTTGATTACTTGTGGCCGAGTCCCTTTGCCTTAATAAAATTCCAAAGTTTTTTTGTCATCAGGCTTGGAGGAATGTCAGCTTTACCAAACACTTGCTCTATTGTTTC
>JAYGCB010000087.1:0-9174 GCA_046583565.1 Candidatus Nitrosopelagicus sp.
TGTATTGCTTGTTTAACCATATTAGATATAACATATGATATTGGAACTGAATATGCTATTAATGTTGAATTAAATAATGCAATCAGTCCTAAAGTAACGGGTAAAGCTGATTCTGGAATTGCAAAACCAATTGGTGGGTTCATGGGCAGTGCTATAAAATTAATTACGGTCATTATTGACGTTCTGATTATTATTGCAGAACATGTCAATATGACTAGATTCTTTTTTCTTCGGAAATATTGTAAATTATGTATTAATATTATTCCTATGAAAGAACTATAAATAGCAATTAAATTATAAATTGGCCCTGTAATTAATTGTCCAGGAAAGAAAATTAAAAGAGAAATAAAATTAATGAATGATGCTAAAAACGCGGAAATAGGTCCAAATAGGAATAATGCTATGAACAAAGGTATTTCCCATATTTGATAAATAAGAAACGGTGCATAAGGAGCAGGTATTCCTAATGGTAAAAAAGGCGGATGTAAAACCAATGATAATGTTGCAAAGAGTATTGACGCTGAAAATATCTTTGTTGATAAAATTGATTTTAATTGCAAATTATCGAATAATAAAATTAAATATAAATAAATTTATTGTAACTACAAAAATATTGGTAACTTAGTCTACCACTATTATAGTTCCTGTCATGAATGGATGTGGAGTGCATTTGTAATTGAATTCTCCAACCTGTTCAAATTTATGTGAAAAACCTGCATCAAATCCCATTTCTGTGGACTTGAATAATCCGTCTTCTGATGTGACGTCATGCCAACCAACACCTCCTCCTCCACCATCTAACTGGGTATCTTCATTCCTCCAAGTAATTGTAGATCCTTTTTTAATTTTAATTACTGCGGGTTTAAATTTGTAATTATCCATAATTATCTCAATATTGCCTTCTAAAACTGTTAGTTCACATTTATCACCAATTAAAACTTGACCAAATGGACATTCTTGTTCTGGTTCAGCAACTGGCTCTGGTTCAGCAACTGTTTCAACAGCAGATTCTGGCTTCTGTCCATCTAATGGTTCTGGCTCGGACAATTTATCTTCCAAATGTCATTACTGAAAACACGAATTGGATTCCGAATCCAATTGCACCTACAGATGCAATTCCAAATAATACAAGTCTTAGATGTTGAAAATATACATCCTTATCAGATTTTTTAGTAAGCTTTATGGTATTTTTCATATTCATTAAGGTTCTCTGTAAATTAATCTTCATTTGCTGGGAATTAATAAAGTATCAATATATCTTTTATCTAATGGAATTACTTGTAGCGTATGAAAAGGACCCGGCGGGTCATAATATGGCAAAATTCATTTTACAAGATTTGGAAAAAAATGGAGGTGTTTACAAAGGAAAAGATTTTGACTTGGCAATAATTCCAGACCCTGTAATTTCTGCAGATTGGCTCGAAGAAAAATTTGGTTATGACGGTTATGTTTTTTTATCAAAACATGCTGCTGAATCAAATGTTTTGGCGCTTACTTGTCATAACACTGGAAATTTTTCAGATGCTAATTTCGGTGGTCACAGTCGTCAAGTTTCAATTCCACACCCATATCTTCAAAAATCATACATACAGACTCTTTGGAATGTTAGAAGCAAGTTTCCAAGATTTCAAATAACAATTGAGGCAACTCATCATGGACCAACTGCATTAAGTAAACCTGCCTTGTTTATTGAAATTGGAACAACAGAAAAAGAATGGAATGATGTGAATCTCTGTAATTCAGTTGCGGAGATTATAGTTAAAGTGATGAAAAAAAAGCAAAAACCCTATCCAATAGCTATATGTTTTGGTGGAACGCATTACTCAGATAAATTTACTAGTGAATTAATCCATGGTGAACATTCTCTAGGAACTGTAGTTCCAAAATATGCATTTGAACAAATTAACAAAAATTTGTTTTATCATATACTTGAAAGAAATGTAGGTGCTACGGTGGCATTGTTGGATTGGAAAGGTATGGGAAAAAATAAACAAAAATTACTTGGTATGCTTGAAGAAACAGATTTGGAGGTTATCAAGCTTTGACATTGAGTATTGAAGTATACAAGAAGCTTTTGAAAGTTCAAAAAGGAAAAGTTACAACTTATGGTGATTTAGCAAAAGCAGTAGGACTAAAAAATGGTCAAAGAGTAATTGGAATGATTATGAAAAACAATCCATTTCCTGTAATAATTCCATGTCACAGAGTGGTAAAATTTAACGGTGAAATTGGTGGATATGCTTACGGTGAAAAAATAAAATCCGATATGTTATCAAAAGAAGGGATTACTGTTAAGGATGGAAAAATTCTAGATTTTGATATAAAAAAACACTCGTTCTAATCTTTTCGTTTTGCTTTTAATTCTTCAATAAGAGTTCTCATGTGTCTACTATTCCTAACAGTGTTTCCACGAATTTTTTTGTAAATGTTCCAAAATTCCTTATTTGTTATTTCTTTTCTATCTTTGGCTATTTTCAGTCTATAACGAAGTGCTTTTACTTTAATTACATAAGCTGTTTTTTTACCAATTCCTCTGGCTCCTTTTGTACCCTTTTTAGAACCTTGTTTTACACTACGTTTTCTTTTTTGAATTCTTGCTAGCCGTGCTCTTCCTCTTGAGGTTCCAGTAATTCCCTTAATTTTGATTGTATTTGCTGTGATTAAGCTTCTAATATTGTCTCTAGTAATTGCATCTGCTACATCATCAAGGTGGTCAGAATCAAATTTTATCCTTTTTAGCCCTACTCCAGTCATTCTTGAAACTAGTAATTTTTTTGTTCTAAGATTTACTGGCACGTTCAGACACTCTCGCATTAAACACTTTGAATTTTTTTCCTATTGCTTTGATTACTATCAACTTTCTTTTTTTGGTTCCAACACTGTGACCTATTCTTACACCATCAGTTTTTGGATTTAATTTTTCCAAGTCATCAACATTATAAACTAAATTATCTGTATAACCAGATGGATGTAATCCTAAGGCAATTTTTGGACCACCGTAACCAATCTTAACAAGACCTGGTCTGCCTCTGCTTTTTTGTTTACGTTGATGATTATCAACACCTTTTGGTTTTCTCCAACTTGTTTCCAGTCTCTTGTAGCGCCAGCTTTCAGGCCTTTTAAATTCAGGCATGCTTTGGTGAACTTTGCTACGAAGAGCTAATTTTTCCTTGTTTATTGGCATGACCATAAACTTTGAATTTTAACATAAATAGGTTCCTAAACATCAAAGGAAATAATGATCTCAGAAAGAAATAATAATGTTTTTTCTTACGGAAGTTTCTTATGAATAAAATAAGTTTTCGATTATTGGCAACCAGGATGGTAAAATAGATGAGTACTAATATGTCAAGCAAATTCATTTCTCAAATTAAGGAATTTGGAATAAACCCATCGAAGATTCACAGAAATTTATCGGTTGAAAAACTATTGGAAGCCGCTACACAAAAAAACGAGGGAATGATAACCTCTACTGGTTCACTATCAGTAAAAACTGGCAAGTATACTGGAAGATCACCAGATGATAGATTCATTGTTTTTGATGATTTAACACATGATAAAGTTCATTGGGCAAAGGTAAACAAGCAAATTCCAACTGAAACGTTTGAAAAATTATCTCAAAAAATGAAAAAGTTTGTTGACGGAAAGGAATTATACATATTTGATGGTTTTGTCGGGGCTGATCCAGAAAATAGATTGCCTATTAGAGTTATCAATGATCATGCTTGGCAAAGTTTATTCGTTCACCAGCTTTTAATCAGACCCTCAGCCACAGAATTAGAATCACATGAACCAGAATTCACTATAATATGCATTAATGATTTTGAAGCGATACCGGAGGTTGATGGCACTTCATCAAACGCATTCATTCTTATAAATTTGTCAAAAAAGCTTGTTTTGATTGGGACAACAAATTATGCTGGCGAAATAAAAAAAGCAATTTTTTCAGTAATGAATTTTATCTTACCATCAAAAGGAGTTTTTCCTATGCACTGTTCTGCTAACATTGGAAAAGATGGAGACACATCATTGTTCTTTGGTTTATCAGGCACTGGGAAGACTAGCTTATCTGCTGATCCTCAAAGAATGTTGATTGGAGACGATGAACATGGTTGGTCTGATAAAGGAATTTTCAATTTTGAAGGTGGTTGCTATGCAAAATGTATTAACCTTAAAGAAAAACATGAACCACAAATTTGGAACGCTGTCAAAAATGGAGCTGTATTAGAAAATGTAGTAATAAACAAAGAATCATTAAAACCAGACTTTGATGATGGTAGCTTAACTGAAAATACAAGGGCAGCTTATCCACTTGATTATATCCCGGGAGCTGTCATACCTAGTGTTGGCGGTAATCCTAAAGTCATTATATTTTTAACGGCAGATGCAATGGGCGTACTTCCTCCGCTTGCCAAACTTTCAAAAAATGCAGCTATGTTTCACTTTATGTCAGGATATACAAGCAAGCTAGCTGGAACTGAAATAGGAGTTAAAGAACCAAAGGCTGTATTCTCTAAATGCTTTGGTGCTCCATTTATGCCACGACCTGCGTCAGTTTATGCAGAAATGCTTGGTGAAAAGATCTCCAAACATAACACATCTGTATATCTGATCAATACTGGTTGGTCTGGTGGACCGTATGGTGTTGGTGAAAGAATAAAGATAGAATATAGTCGTGCAATGGTGACTGCTGCCTTGACTGGATCACTAGACATCGTCAAATTCTCCCATAATGACATCTTTAACTTGGATGTGCCAACTGAATGTCCTAATGTCCCTTCAGAAGTTTTAGAACCCAGAAACATGTGGATTGATAAAGATGCTTATGATCTTTCAGCAAAAAAACTAGCGCAGATGTTTGTTGATAACTTCAAGAAATTTGAGAATGTATCTAACGAAATACGTCTCGCAGGACCAAAAATCTAATGTTGTTTTCGTATTAGTAAGCCAGTAATAGTAATAATAATCATGATGGCAGATATTATCAAAATGGGTTTTTCAGGTAAATTTAACATGTTTTCAAAATTTTCTTTGTCACGCATTACTTTTTCTACCTGAATAGTTGTATATGCACTTGATGTTTCATTATTATTTTTAATTTTAGCATCAACCCAATACTCACCTGGTTGATAAACAATTAATTCTGAATTTTTATTGGGCGTTATTGATTCCGTAAACTTTTTTCCGGTTTCTTTGTTTGTGATTGATATTTTTGCATATGACCATGAAGTTGGACTAGAAATATCAAAACTTAATTTTCCATTATCATCATTAACCATAATAGTTGCTTTAGAAACCCTTACTATGATAGGTATATCATAGTCAACTTTGTTATGCGTGATAACCATTCTATTTTCAAACTCTCCTAAACTTTGCTGAATTAATTTTGCATTTATTACAAGATTTTCACTATCTAAATTATAATCGAAATCAGCAACTTGTTCATCTTCAAATCTAACTGATATGGTATCATAGTTTATCCCTTTAATTTTCAAATATTTAGTTTGAATTTGGTTGTCTGGAGATAAATTGAATATCAAATTTGGTGGAATTATAATTATCTCGGCATTAATGGCTTTAGACGCATTTATTCTTCCAGTCCCAGCTACCTCTAAAGGAAACTTTTTGTTATACTGATCAAACACATCATCGGAAGTTGTCATCAGAATAGATTTTAATTCTTCAGGTGTTAATTGCGGATTTTTTTGTAAGATTAGTGCGGCCGTACCAGCAACATGTGGTGCCGCAAAGCTAGTGCCGCTTGAAATACTGTAATCTTTATTGATATTTGTTGTATTGATGAATGCACCAGGTGCTACAAGGTCAGGTTTAATGTAAAAAGGAGAAACTGGACCTCTAGAACTAAAGTATGCAACAAAATCAGGATGATAAAAAATGTCCAGGGTTCCATCAACGTTATTCTGTAACATCTCTTTAATGATCAATCCATCTTCTCCCGATAAGGATAATGCTGGAATTGTAGGACTATAACCCACATCTACGGATTCATGAATTAATTCTCCAAAAAATATACCTGGTTCGTTATTATAGACAATGATTGCTTTTGCACCTAAAGCAGATGCATTTTTTTCCTTATCAGAAAAATAAATTATTTCATTTTCAATATCACTTCCTCTTTCAACGAGTAAAATCGAGCCTTCTATGTCTAGATCTGAAAGATCTTGAATTTTACCATACTTTCCAAAAACAATTTGCGAGGTTATGGGTTCATCAAGAGATCGTGTTCCTACCATTGGAAAGACGTTAAACGTTTTACTTTCTATCTCAAAAATTGAAACCAAACTACTCGGTATATTGTTGAATGTCGCACCTACTGTAATTGCATTTGGGTTCATTGCAGGACTACCAATTGTGTTTAATTCTGGACCAAAATTTCCTGCAGCAGTTACCACAAAAATATTATTCTGAATTGCTTTTGTTACTGCTTGATCAATTTTGACATTAGTTTGGTTTATCCCCAAACTGATATTGATTATGTCAGCGCCATCTTCTATTGATTTTTCAATTGCCTTGATTATCATGCGAGTAGGTACAGATTCTCCGTCTTCTGAAACCTTGTACACTAAAATTTTTGAATTTGGTGCTATCCCTTTAAGATTACCATTTGCTGCTATTATTCCAGTTACTTGTGTCCCATGACCATTAGTATCTTCAGGTATCTCATCATTGTCAACAAAATCATATCCGCCAATTATTTTTCCATTCATACCAAATCCAAAAAGATCTGGATGGTTGAAATCTACTCCAGTATCAATAACTGATATTATTATTCCGCTACCATCATATCCATAACTGTAAGGAACACTGGTTCCTATGTACGGTCCGCTATTATTCACTTGTACAGCAAAATTTTCTTGATTTTGAAATTGGCTTGCTATTAAAATTGTACCCATGGATATCACAATTGATAAAAAAATTATTTTTTGTACATTCATATCATCACTTATTTTTAGTAAAATTTCACTCTTTGCTAAACCAATAAATTAGATGCTTTTGTGTATAAAATATGGGAAAATACACACTACCTGAGATGCCATATGCATACGATGCATTGGAACCTCATATAGATGCTAAGACAATGGAGATTCATCATACGAAACATCATCAAAAATATACTGATGGAATGAATGGTGCTTTGGAAAAACTTAGTTCAGAATTGCAAAGCAAAGACATTGTTGATATTTTATCAAACATCAATGAAGTTCCTGACGATGTTAGAGGCGCAATTAATTTCAATGGCGGTGGATACGATAACCACAAACTATTTTGGAATAATATGAAACCAAATGGTGGTGGAGAACCTGGCGGAGCACTAGCAGATGCGATTAACTCTTCCTTTGGATCTTTTGCTGACTTTAAGGAACAATTTTCTAGCAAAACAGCTCCAATTCAAGGAAGTGGCTGGGGCTGGCTCGTATACAATCCATCATCTAGTAAAGTTGAGTACAAAGCAATGCCAAATCAAACTAGTCCTAGAACTGTTGGACTGATTCCGTTGTTAGGACTTGATGTATGGGAGCATGCTTACTATCTAAAGTACCAAAACAAACGACCAGACTATATTGCGGCTTGGTGGAATGTTGTTAACTGGGAAGAAGTTGATAATAGACTTTCTAAGACAAAGTAAATCCTATTTTTTATTTTTCTAACCTTGATGTATTAAACGCATTTATAGCTATTAACTACATTTTTTATAATGAGTGAAGAGCAAACCCAGCAATTATTGTATCAAATGCAAATGCTTGAGGGTTATTTTTCTGAATTAATACAGAAAGAGCAAGCAATCATATCTGTTTTCAGGGAAGCATCTTCTGCAGTTGTCTCACTTAAAGCAATTGATAACAAGACTGATTCTGAAACACTGGTACCGATGGGGTTAGGAACTTTTGTAAAAACAAAATTAATTCCCAATCAAAAACTTATCTTAAATGTTGGTGCGGGTGTTGCCATTGAAAAAGATCAAAACTATGCTATCAATTTTCTTGAATCACGCCTAAAAGAAATGCAAGTCGCTTTACAGGAGATAGGTGGGCAAAAACAACAGGTTTCAGCAAGTTTAGAACAAGGAAAACAACAAATGAATCAATTATTGGCTGCTTCTCGTAGCAAAAAATAAAGAAAAAAGTCATGTTTGAAAAACTAGGTAACGCGTTTTCAAATATAGCTAAAAGCCTCGGTGAAAAGGAGCTAAAGGAGCAAGATATTGATGAGAATTTATCTCAACTGGAAATCTCTCTTTTGGAATCTGATGTCGCAATGGAAGTTATTGATAAAATAAAATTAAATCTTAAAGAAAAATTAGTTGGCAATAAAGTAAGTAGGAAAGAAATTGAAGAATTTGTTAAAAAAAGTCTAATTCAAAATATTTCTAATATGTTTGATGAAGCTGGTTCATTTGATTTATTGGAAAAGATAAAATCAAAAACGGATCCACAAGATCCTTTTCTTATTTTGTTTGTTGGTATAAATGGAACAGGTAAAACTACAACCGTAGCAAAAATAGCTAATCTTTTACAAAAAAATAAAATTTCAGTCGTAGTTGCGGCATCTGACACTTTCAGGGCTGGAGCCATTGAACAATTACGTGAGCATATTAATAGATTAAATTTGAAATTAATTGCACAAAACTATGGTTCAGATCCAGCGGCCGTGGCACGTGATGCACTTCTTTATGCTAAATCACATAAGGTTGACTGCGTTTTAATCGATTCGGCTGGGCGAATGCAGACAAATAAGAATTTGATGGAGCAGATTGAAAAAATTTCAAAAGTTGTAAATCCTGATTTAAAGATATTTGTGGGTGATTCATTAGCTGGAAATGATACTGTTAGTCAGGCTAGAGAATTCCATAAGCATACAAATTTTGATGGAGCAATTTTGACCAAAAGTGATGCAGATGCTCGAGGAGGAGCAGCCCTTTCGATTGTTGCAGTAACCAAAAAACCTGTTGTGTATGTGGGCACTGGACAGGAATATGATGACTTGGAATTATTTAACAAGAAAACATTCCTGGAAACAGTTTTTGGTAAACCGGAACCAGTAGATGAACCAGAACCTACACCAGAACCTACACCAGAACCTACACCAGAACCTACACCAGAACCTACACCAGAACCTACACCAGAACCTACACCAGAACCTACACCAGAACCT
>JAYGCB010000098.1:0-11243 GCA_046583565.1 Candidatus Nitrosopelagicus sp.
CAGAAAATTCCATCAGTTCTCTTTAGGATGTTTCTTTTTGTAATTGCTGTAACTTTGAATAAATTGTTTTTTTTAGCCCAATCAAAAGCAGCATCAACAATTCTTTTGCAACCTTTTCTTGTAGTTTTTCTGATTGCAATCGCAGAATCACCAGATATATTAAATTCAATTCCTGCATAGAGTCCCTCAGTTGCCTCTCTAAAGCATACAAAGTCTAATTTTTTATCTGGTGATAATCTGTCGTATGTCTTAATTGGTCTTACATTTGCATATAGCTCAAATTTTTGTCTGGTCGAGACTGCAACACTTCTTGGTGCATTTGGAGAAGGAATAGTAGTTGTCGGTCCTTTGTAACAGGCATCACTTTCCTCCATAATCTTTTGAGTTTCCTCAGGAATGTATGTCTGACCACCACGTTTTTCCCACTGCTCAGAACCTGCTTCACATAAAACTAATTCGATTTGAGTATTACATTCATTTAAGACATGAAGCATTGCATTAACAAGCTCAGGTCCTGTTCCATCACCCTTGATGACTGCTGCTTTTTTTGTCATGTAATAGTTCTAATTTTTAATTATTTAATCGTACCTTGAAATTTCTTAATTTGTCGAAATTATGTCACATTAACTGTTTAAAATGTGTAGATTAGTTTTTTAAAATATGGAAATAGTGCAGTTATCAGATATTCATGTTGGTTCACAGTTTCGTGAAAAAGTTTTTGAAAAAGCTATCGATGAAATCAATTCGTTAAAACCAGAAGCTGTTGTAATCACTGGAGATCTTACTAATGAGGGATTAATTGAGCAATATCAGAAATGTAAAAAAATGGTTTCCGAGATTAATGTTGAAAAAATAATCGCAATTAGTGGTAACCATGATTACAGAAACACAGGATATTTACTATTCAAGAAATATTTTCCATTTAAAACAGAAAATGAATTAGGTGATGATGTAATACTTGTAACGCTTGGTTCAGCCAGACCAGATCGTGATGAAGGTGAAGTTGGTCACCATCAAAATGTATGGCTTGAGCGTACATTAAAAAAATATGAGGATAAATTAAAGATAGTAGCTATGCATCATCACTTGATAGGAATTCCAGATACTGGTTCTGATAGGCTAACTGCTATTGATGCAGGTGATGTATTGCGCACTATTCTAGATTCTAATGTTAGTCTAGTTTTATGTGGACATAAACACAGACCATGGATTTGGGATTTTAATACATTATCTATTGCAAATGCAGGTACTGTTTCTTCAGAAAGGGTACGCGGTTTCTTTGAAAACTCGTATAATATAGTAAACATTGAGAATGGAACTTTTCGTATTGATCTAAAAATTGTTGGAGGTAAAAGAATGCAATTGCGAGATATTGCAAAAACCCATACCCAATCTACAGGAAATTGAATTTGCTTTTTTTGGATAGTTATGAATTAAAAATTTTAGATTTTTTATTTACTATTTGATCATCCACGTTATACTAATTAACTGAATTAAATTATCATCCATAGGCGGGGATCGCCTAGCTTGGTAGGGCGTAGGATTGCTAATCCTATGTTCGCAAGAACTCGTGGGTTCAAATCCCTCTCCCCGCGCTTTTTTCAAGTAAACTTAAAAAGTACGGATTGTGCATTTTTTTTATGGGACGAAGAAAAACACAAAAAATTATCAAGACTGGTCCAAAAAATGTAACAACTGGATTGTGTCCGGAATGCAAAACTATCGGAAGAATATCTATCATTGGTCAAGTAGGTCAGGAAAGAGCAAAATGTTCTTCTTGTAATCAGGAATTTGACCTATAACTAGAATAGCAATTTGCCCATAACTTTTTTAAGGCGTTTTCTATTTTTTATTACATGTCAAAAAAATTAGATGAAGCTGAGACAATTTATGAAAGAGTAGCAAAACTGGAAGATGAAGTAGCTGCATTAAGAGACGAAATAGATTTTCTAAAACACGCATTACGAAACGAATTAGCACGCCACGAAATCAAAATGGTAAGAAAGGGAAATGACGTCTCTTCAATCATCGATTAGTTTTTTCCCTTACACTTTTAATTAATTCTAAAATAAAATCTGCATCTTCCGCCTCAGGCTCTAATTCTAGATATTTATTTAGTAATGGTAACGCTTCATTATAATGCAAAAGCCGTTCTTCTAGAATACCCTTATCCCGTATTTCTTCAGGAGATTCTGGTCGTATTCCCAAAATCATATCAGTGCATCTCATGGCTTTATCATATGCATATGATTGTGTGTACGCATTTTTTAGATTTCTTAATAATCTAGTCAAAATTTGATCCGTAGTTGCAGTGTTTAGATATTCAGGAATAAATTCTACACCATCACCAAAGTTTCTATACAAAATTTCTTCCAAGTCATTAATCGTAAGTAATCTTCCACGGTAAAATGGATCTATAATCATTTCTTCTTCGTATTTTACAACTACATGTCCCGGAAATCCCACGATCTTAAGATCAAGACCGATATACTTTGCAACTTCAGAGTATATGATGGAAAGAGTGATAGGAATACCAGTCTTTTTGTCAATAACTGCATTTAAAAAATTATTTCTTGGATCGTAATAATCTTCATCATCACCTTGAAACCCATATTTTTCAAAAACATGTTCATTAAGCATTGAAATAAGATACGTAGAGTTTTTAACATATTTTATTTTCAACTTTAACGAATTACCAATTTCATTTATCTTTTCGATGTATTTTGATATATTTAGATCAGGGTATTCCAAGATTTGTGCCAGTTTAAGGGATTTTTCAATTAAATTATGCTTTGAATTTTTCGAAAAAGAAACCCATTCTGAAACAAATGGATCAAATTTTTCTGCTGACAATAAATTAAATATTATTTTATTCTATTTAGATATATTTGTGGATTTTTTAATTCTTTTGTGTTAGGTGGGTTCATTATGAGTTTTTCGAACGTGCTTTTACCAAATTTACCAAATATGAATTCAGTAAATTCTTTACCTATGCTTTTTTTTACACTATATGCAGAGTAATCAGTACCTGCAAACGTAGTAAGATAATTTTGAAAATTTGTATCATCCTTCAATATTTGCTGTACTACAAATTCTGCCATGCCTTCCATAGTAGTAAATATTGCATGTTGAGACTGTATAGGTTTTAACCATCTCTGGTAAATCTCTTGCAAGATTGGTAAAAATTCCGTAATCTTTGGATCAATTTCAACTTTGGTGTATGTCATTACATCCGGTCCCATAACATTGGTGATAAAATTATCTGGGTTTAGCATAAAAAACAAATTAGCTCTTTTTGCAAGCTTGAATTCTTCTGGCACAAATTGTAATTGTAAATATTCAGTTAACTGAGTAACTATTTTATCATCTAATGCTAAGATGGTTTTTGCTAATTCTTCGTTTATAGCATTAACCTGAATAACAGCTTGCATGTTTAATTTTTGTAGGTTAGTTTGTACTGAATGAACAATTTCCTCTAAAATAGTCATTTTTAACGCTCCAAGGTATCCTGATTTTACAGATTCGGATCTTACCTCATAAGGAGGACCCTGTTTATACAGAATTATTTTTGGATAGTCCCCCAAGATAAACATGTTAAGGTAGATCTTAGAATCAAGATAATCACCGTATGTAGTAGATATTTTTGAAATGTACGATTTTACATATGTAGAATAAACTAAGAATTTGGCAACATCTTCCTTAATAATTTCTGAAATTTTTTTTAGATCGTTTTTTGTAACAGCATCAAATAATTCATCTACAAATTTTCGTGCTGTGTCTGTGAATACTTTTTTACCCTTCAACCTTTTGAATCCATCCAATCCCAAGTATTCTATAGACAAATCATTAGAAACTTCTAATCCTGTATAACTACTAACTTTCTGTACTAAATCCGGGAATATCTTCTGTGATATGTTTTCAACACTGTCAAATTCCACTGCAAAGTTTCTATCTTCGTTAATCTTTTTTGCAAGTTGATCTATTTCTTTTTCTTCATTAATTTCAACTGAAAGCTGAGCCATCAATGCTTCAGCGAATTCATCTAACTCTGACAAGACACTTACACCATCTTAAATTATGGTAATTCTTCTTCAATATCAGAGCAAAATTTGTGAACCCAATTGCCTTTAGAATTTTTTACTATTTCTTTACCTACCTTAATTGGCCCATTGCATTCTACACATTTTCCGTTAAATCTAGCTTTCAAGTTAATTATCTGTAAATGATATTTACCCTTAAAAAACGTAAGCTGAGCTGCTCATAATGTAATGCCGGGGGTGGGTTTCGAACCCACGACCTCCAGATTATGAGTTTTGCCTTCCTTTGGAGAGACTGGCACTCTAGGCCAGGCTGAGCTACCCCGGCATAAATACGCGTAAATTTTTAATGCAATTAAATGATTCTGAATCTAGTAATGCTTTGAAACTTCATTCCACTTTGAATCAATGTTTTTAACCCAAAGGAATTTTTTTTGTAATGCAGAAGTGTAGAGCTTTTCCCATTCAGCCCCAATCTCATCAGCCCAAGTTTTGAAAATTCTTGGATCGATATAATTTCGAAGTGACGTTCCTAAATTATAATCTCTTGTTTTTTGTGTAAGATCTATCTGAAGTTGTAGTTTTTCAATTCGATCCACATGATTTACTTTTTTCTTTTTTATCACAGTCTTTATTTTTTTGATCTGTTTCCTCTGCATTTTTTTCTGTTTTTCCGTTTTTGTAATCTTATCTTGTGTTTTTTTTAGTGATTCCTCAGACTTTTTCCATGGTTTTGTTTTTTCTACATTATGAAGAGTATCTTTTTTCTTTTGTAATGTCTGATCAAAATTCTTTGGAATGGTTCGTTTATGATTACACATTTTGGCAGCGTTTAGATTTGCTAGTTTTGCATGAAATAATTTTTTCATATTAGATTCCAATTTAATATTATCATGATTACGAAGATATTTTGAAACCACACTTGATGCCAGGTAGGTTCTAAAGACCTTTGCAGTAAGACCCTTGACTATAGTTGAATAATATGCATTCACATGTCTTGACGTTATACCATCAAAAATTTCTTGGTCGTTCCTTTTGTTTGAAATTAGCTCTTTAAGATTATCGTGAAATTGTTTATCCTGCCCTTCTGCTGGGATGGTTTCTTTCCACCTCACGCAATCCTTTCCAAGAAAATCAAATTCGATTGTGTTTCCAGAAAGTTTTACGTGTTCTTTTCGTAAAGTTGTGGCTCCAACAGTATCAGCTTCATCAGGATCTTTCTCGTCTCCAACCCTCATTGCAGTACGATAAATCAAATAACAGGCAGTAGATATTCTCCTACTTTTTGGATCCGTGTTTTCCATATCCTTGCTAATCTGTGCCTTGACACTTTCAATTTCTTTGGATAGTTTTTTTGCCTTGTCATATTTCGCTTGATCCCTTTCTTGCTTGATTCCAGCTGTGTCTGCTAGCCAAACATATTTTCGTTTTTGAGTCAAGATATCCATCCAGTTTGCTATCCACATTGAATCCTTATCATGTACAATTTTACCCCATTCACCTTCTGGAACTTTTGCTTCTTTGCCAAGATTTAATGTAACATCTTTGGCTGTAACACGTGGCTTGTACCGTCCACGCATCGGATGCTCACCTCTACCCATGAAAACTCCTGGAGGTTCAGCCATGTAGTTTGCAACATCAACCTCTTTTGCATCCATGATTGCCTTTCCATAACCAACCTTCAACTCCTCCCGGATTTTTTTTCGTTTTGCAGCAAGTGCCTTTTTTTCTTCTTTTGTCATCAGTTCCTTGGTTTCCTTTTCCTTATCAACAAGTTTGTACGGCTGTGTGAAATCTATATCGACATATTTTATACCCTTAAATTTTCCATTGAAGGTTTTAGTAAAATCTGAAACAAAATTTTTCTGAAATACAGGATCCTCAATATATTTTTCTGTAGTTCCAGGTTTTGGCGCATCTTTCTTTTTTGCCCATTGGTAAATCATTTCTTCCTGATCTAATGTGAGATCTATGTTTTGTCCATTAATCTTAATTTTGATTCCAAGTGATTCATACTTTGGGGGAAATAATATCCCGTTATGCTGTAATGTTTTCCATTTCATATTATTCACACGTACAAATTGTTGACTTTGATAAAAATCAGTTAAAACAGTATATCAACCTAACCACGGAAATATTTTTAAAAACAGATCAAGCTGAAAAAATGAATTAACAAGTTACATGAATAGATGTTATGAAATGGCCAATTATCATGATTGGTAGCGGTATTGGTGGCTTGGCAATTTTGATACTACTAGTATATTTGGCAATTCCAGAGCCTTTGATTGAATACTGCCCGGTTGGACAGAATGAATGTTAATCTAATTTGATACTAATAGAGCTCTTTTTTCAAGTAATTTTCAAACTCGATGTCTGTTTTATTCTTTTTTGCCTCCAAGAACATTGCCGCATCGTTTCCAACGATATACCTTGGCAGTGGTTTTTTGTCCTTGATAGCTTTAACAATCGTACTTGCTACTTCTTTTGGATGGGTTCCCATTTCTGTCATCATCTTGACACCAGAAACTACCTTAGTAGTGATGTCTTTGTATACTGTATCTAATTCGGATTTTTTGGCCATTTTCATATTTTTCATAAAGTTTGTCTTTATCACTCCCGGTTCAATTATGATAACGTCTACACCAAAGGGCGCAAATTCAAACCTCAAAGATTCACTTAATCCCTCTAACGCAAACTTGGAGCTGATGTATGCAGGCGATGCTGGAAATCCAATACGACCTACAACCGAACTAATGTTTACGATTGTTCCAGACCCCTGGTTTCTCATTGTAGGTCCAACCTCCTGAATCAATCTTATAATTGAGAAGAAGTTTGTCTCAAACTGTGTTTTGAATTCGTCAACAGACACGTCCTCAACACATCCCCAGAGCGCCCATCCTGCATTGTTCACAAGAACGTCTATTCTTTGCTTTTGATCAAGAATATGTTTTATTGCTGTTTTGGCAGAATTCTCGTTATCCACGTCTAATTCCAACACATCAATTTTCAAACTTTCCTTACTAGATAATTCCTTGAGTTTGTCGCCCTTTGCGGTGTTTCTCATTGTGGCATACGTATAATATCCATCTCTTGCTAGCGCTAAAGCAGTCTCAAAGCCTATTCCACTGGAGGTCCCTGTAACAACTGCAACCTTTTCCATATAGGTTTCAAATAATAACTATCTAATAGTTTTATGATCGTTTCGTGCACTTGATATCTAATAGAGGTCATATGTAGCAGCCCACTTAATATATTGATAATAATTCGAAACGGTTATCTAGAATCTTGATCAACAAAATACATGGTAAGTTATGCAAGTGAAGTAGCATCAATCCACAAACAATTCAATGTAGCATTAAAAAGGGCAAAATCAAGGCAGGCAGTTTTAAACTGCTATTGGAAACATAAAGCCCAGCATGAAAGACTACTAAAAAAACATCTTAAGGAAGAAATCGCTCAAGTTAACAAAATAAAAGCTAGGATCAAATACAAATAAACTAATAGTTTTCATCAATATGTTTATTTGATAAGTTTGGCTTGATCCGTGTTTTTTTAATTAATTATATGTAACATATGATTACATTTTTTGTAATTGAAAAAATCCGTTGTGAATAAAATCTACAATAAAGATTGTATCATTGGTATGAAAACAATTCCAGACGAAACAATAGATTTGGTTGTCACTGATCCCCCATTTGCGATTAATTTCAAAGCTAAAAAGGCAAACTATAACAGAACTGCTTCAAGAGTTTTGTCTGGTTACAATGAAATTAATGTTGAAGATTATTATAAATTTACAAATAATTGGATGCGCCAAGTAAAGCGTGTTTTAAAAAAATCCGGTAGTATGTACGTATTTTCAGGATGGAATAACCTTAAAGACATTCTAACTGCATTAGATGTTAATGGGTTTACAACCATTAACCACATAATCTGGAAGTACCAATTTGGTGTAGTTACGGCAAAAAAATTTGTTACTTCCCACTACCACTGTCTTTTTGTATGTAAAAATGATAAAATGCGAAAATTTTTTCCTTATTCAAGATTTAAAAAAAATGCCAAAACATCTGATGGAAAAAGCCTTCACTATCGTGACAAAGAAGACGTTTGGATTATAAAACGTGAATATTGGACTGGAGATGATAAAACTCCAACAAAACTTCCTGCTGAAATAATTAAAAAAATTCTCCAATATTCTAGTGAAAAAAATGATCTAATACTGGATCCTTTTCTTGGCTCTGGTCAGGTAGCAGTGATAAGCAAGATGCTTGGAAGAAAATATTTAGGATTTGAAATCATAAAGTCATATTATGATTTTGCGTATGAACGCCTTGAAAAAAATGTTTATCGACTAAAAAAAGAAATAAAGACTTGATTATTTTTTGGTTTTCATCTCGTTTTGTGATTGACCCATCTTCGCATCTATTATTTTTTTTAACTCATCATCAGTCTTACTCTTAAAATCTATTCTCAGGGTATTTGCCATTGTCTCAAGCTTTTTTCTTTCATCTTTTACAGGACCAGAAATTTCAAAATTTTCCTTTGTAATATCTTTCATTTCGTTTTGAATCTGGTTTTTTGCATTGTTATATTCTCCTACTACTTTTCCTATTTTTTTTGCTATCTCAGGAAAACGGTTTGTACCCAAAAGCAGTATTACAGCAATAAAAATAATTATTATCCATTCGCTTCCTATGATATTCAACGAATGTTGTAGCATAAATTTGTCATTCCTCTTACAAAATTAAATATTTGTATTCATTTTGTGTTTTGTTTATTTGTGTGCAATAACCATAATTGCACCACCCATTAGTTCCTTCTCAAATTCAATACTAGAAAATTTCTCAAGGAGCATAGATTCAAGCTTTTTGTTTTGTGGCCAAAGTTTGTATGTTTCATACAATGCAGCAAATTTTAACCCGAGTCTTCCAGCCGCTAAATATGCCACAATTGGTAAAATTATTTTAAGATAAAATGAAACACCAAATCTTGCAATCGGCTCATCGGGTTTTCCTAAGTCAACAATAACCCATTTACCATCTTTTTTTAGCACTCTATGAATCTCTGAAATAGCTATCTTGAGACTTATTGCATCGCGTAATGAATATCCAGAAAGGACCACATCAAACTGTTCATCACTAAACGGTACATGTTCAAACACTCCACAAGCTGCCTCTGGCTTTTCTTCAAAAAGTCTATCAGTATTTTTTATCATGGGTAAAAGAGGATCATAGAGTACAGCGTGGGCATCCCCATTGACAAGATCTAATGCAGTTTTTGCCATGTTACCAAATCCTGAACCAGCATCAAGTATTCTGTCGCCTTTTTTTACTCTGCCCTTAATTGCTTTGGTACGATGTTCAGAATCCTTTCCAAGTGAAATATACGAATTAACCTTATCATAAACAGGAATAATTTCTTGTAGTACATCAAGTACTTCACCCCAATAACTACCTAAACCCATAGGAAAGCTATATCATTTGATATTATAATCTGTACCCTATTCTTTTTTTACGCTTTTGTCTTCTGTAGTACGTGCATGTTTTTCGAGTTCTGCATCAGGTACTCGTTCTAAGAGTTTTGTATTTGATCTGATCGTTGACATTTTGATATGTTTGACACCTTTCTCATCACTTTTGAGATTTATTGAAGCAATTGCCAACGATATGGCTTCTTCAACTGATATATCTTCTTTGTAATTCTTTTCCAAATAGTCAGTAACTTCCTCTGAATTACCACCTATTGCAACTGCAGAATATAGAACAAATGTTCCACTTGGATCAGTTACAAAAATTCTGTTACCATGTTGGTCTACCCCTGCAATAATGAGTGCAACACCAAATGGACGTACACCAGAATATTGTGTAAATTGATGAGATTGATCTGCTAAATGTTTTGCAACTGTTTCTACTTCAACAGGTTCGTCGTAAGTTAATTTGTTACTTTGCGCAAAAAATCGTGCACTATCTACTTGAACACGAGCATCTGGAATATAACCTGCAGCAGCAACCCCAATATGGTCATCCACTTGAAAAATTTTTTGTGTTGATTCTGCAACCTGAAGATCCCGAGCTTTTTCTTCAACAGCTATCACAACGCCATCTTTGGCTTGTATTCCAATAGCAAGTGTACCCCTTTTTACCGTCTCGATGGCATACTCAACCTGATAAATTCTACCATCAGGAGAATACATTGTGGGCGTCATATCATAACCACGTGATGCCATCATAACATCACGATTTGATTACTAGTTAATTTAAGGGTTAGTTATTTTTAAATTCATAATTCTTATTGATCCAATCTTAAATGAATTAAAATATTATAACCACTCTTCCTAAAATATGGAAGACAAATTATCATTGTTCTTAGATCAAAAATATGTCAATCTTGAAACATACAAGAAAGACGGAACTCCGGTTAGAACACCTGTTTGGTTTATGATTGATAATGATATTATCTATGTTATAACTAGAGAAAAAACTGGTAAAGTTAAGAGACTTAAAAATAATCAAAACATCAGAATCGTTCCTTGTTCATTTACAGGCAAGTCTAAAAGTGAATGGATAAAGGGTATAGCACAAAAAATTACAGGCGAAATGGCGGAAAAGGCAATTAAACTCCGTAAGAAAAAATATGGATTCTCTGCAGGATTAGCTGGTTTGTTTTCCTCACAAAAGGGTAATCCTATAGTATATTCTATAGAATTTAACGATTAAATTTTTTACAAACAACAACCCAATCAAAAATTTCATTTTTCCAGAGACATTTAAATATAATTTACAATTAAATTTGATCCATCTTGGCTCAACCAGATCCATTTGAAAGTGCAACAAAACAGGTCAACGACGCATGTGATGTTTTAGGAATCACAGACCAAGGCATAAGAGATTATTTGATTATGCCAAATAGATTTCTTCGACTCAAGGTTCCGGTAAAAATGGATAATGGCGCGATTCGAGTATTTACTGGATTTAGATGTCAGCATAACAACGACAGAGGCCCATACAAGGGTGGTATAAGGTACTTTGATCCTGAGGGCGGCGTTAAATATATGGAACGAGAAGTAATGGCTCTTTCTTCTTGGATGACATGGAAGTGTGCTGTTGTTGATATTCCACTAGGTGGCGCTAAGGGAGGAGTTTTTGTCAATCCAAAGAAAGAAAAACTTAGTGACGGTGAACTTGAAAGATTAACTCGACAATTTGC